>VYFM01000458.1 GCA_009842375.1 Candidatus Poribacteria bacterium
TTATCATACTTTTGTTGGTTTGGTGTGGAGGTATTTCTTTTTGTTACGCTGCAGATGGTGAAAGGAAGTTAGGATTATCAGAGGCTGCAATCCAGATACGAGATGAGATCTCTATTCGTAACATTCGGAAAGACCTTGCACGTTTATCAAGTTTAGAAAGCCGCGTTACAGGCTATCCTCAGGCAGCAAATGGAAGTAAATACATTTTTGACCGTTTCGTCGAAATGGGATTGAAAAATGTTGAAAGCCGCGAATTTTCCGTCACAGTCCCTATTGACCATGGTGATAGTGCTATTGAGATACTTTCCCTTGATGGCACTGTATTGCGGACATTTTCGCTTAAATCGCTATGGCCCAACCTTGTCAGAACATCACTCCTCGCCGATGGTGTAAAACACACTGTCACAGTAGGAGAAACCCTTGAACAAATAGCGATAAACTATGCTGTCCCCTTAACAGACATTGTTGAAAACAAACATAACCGATACCTGCCGACACCTATAGTTGAAGGCAATACGGTATTCATTCCAACTGGAGGACTTACCGGTCCGTTACTTTACGGTGACGATGCCCAACTTGCCGATTTCAATGGAAGCAATGTAGGCGGCTTTTGGTATAGACTCCAAGAAGGGGATACACTTGTTTCCCTTGCAAGACGGTTTCGCGTCACACAAGCGAGTATAACCGATGATGTCCTCAACGGACACCTGCAAAAAGCTTCCGATGGCATCGATAACGATGAAGATGGAATCGTTGACGAGTATGGCGAAATTCCATTGTTATCAGAAATACTCGGGTGGGCAACAGACAGTATTGACAACAATGCCGATGGGTGGACAGACGAAATTCCCGGTGATGCCACTGATGGACTTGATAACAATAATGATGGACAGATTGACGAAACAGGAGAATTCATAGCAGCGAGTGAATCGCATATATTTATTCCAAAGGGTGCTATTGTCCTCACTGAGTTTAACTCTGGAACACGATGGATTAACGCTGCGATGTTAGGCGCATCTGCCGTAATTTTTATAGAACCGGACACGACAATCCGTGGTGAAGCAGAGAACAAGTTTCTTACTGTTCCAGCAAATATACCTCGGTTTTGGGTGTCTAAAGCAGACGCAGCGGAACTGAAAAAATTACTTGCTACAGGTGAAAACGTTAACGTACGTCTACGTGGTAAAATGAAATGGGAACGTCGCGTGGGTCAGAACATACGCGGCTTTTTAGAAGGTGGCGACCCCGTTTTACGCGATGAGTTGGTCGTTCTCACCGCATATTACGATTCTATGTCTGTTGTTCCAGCAATAGCACCTGGTGCTGATCCGACTTGTGGTATTGCTGTGTTGATGGAAATCGCACGCTTGTTCGGAGATCCGCAATATCGTCCCGGTCGTTCAGTCCTTTTCGTTGCTGTTGACGCACATTTTCAAGGCTTGGCTGGTATGCGTGCGTTTATGGAAGGCATTGGGCAAGACATTGTTGGATCAGCAACGGACTCACCCGGAACGCCTACATTACAAGGATTGAGACGCGGGTTATCAACCGATATAATTGAGTTTGAAGAGTTAGGACGTAAACTGTTACTCTCTATTGATAGAAGTATTCTGGTAGACCTTGATGCAGATTTCTACCATGGCGTTCACGGTATAAAGGATGACCTTGATTCTCTTTCTACAACGTTGGAGGGACTCGCTTCTACACGTTCGCAAATTGATTGGTTGCATAGGGCACAGCGCGACTTTTCAGAACGACAGAAAAAAGATGCCGAACGAAACCGTAAACGCGAAAAACAGGGATTTACAGAAGAGGAAAAATCAAGACTCAACGCTAATCTTGTCCGTTTTGAAAAGGAAGCACTGCAAACCACACACTTCTTACGTCAGATTGTTAAACGTCTCGGACAAATACGGACATCCGCTTTAGATACGAGTAGAGTCGCACAGCAGGAGTTGATCGACACCATTGCTCTACCTACCGCGCGATTAGACACGTGGGCAGTGGATAAGTTGATGCGGGAAGTTGAGGCTGGTGAGATAGGTGACAATTACGGTACGCATCCAAATTCATCCTACCTCTTACCTGAGAAAATTGGATCTGATTATAAAGTACCCACACCGAGTGATTTGCCTTCAGAGTTGGTCTCTGATATCGAAATACTCAACAATACCCTTGCAAATTGGGAAATGAGTGACCAACGGAAATTTGCTTTAATGTGGACACCTGATAAGATACTTGACCGACACACAGACTTACCCACTCTCAAAGAAGCGAGGAAAGCGCGTAATATAATCGCAAACACAACAGAATCTAAGGAAGCAGCAATTGCGAGAGAACGTGCATTACTCCAAAAAGTTCAAGAAAATCTCAAGGAAAGCACATCCGCAACAAGTCAAATTATAGATGCCATCACGAAATTGGGCAATGAACGTTTACACGATTTACCACCTGAAGTCCAATCCCAGTATCTCACAGAGTCATCACAAGAACGGATAGATAGAATTAATGCACAGTTGCAGCAACGTCTGACCGAAGCAGCTGCAGCCGAAGGTCTGAGTGATGGTGAAGATGGTCTGACTAAGGATTTGACACGTGATAAGCAAGGTATATTTGAAATTGCCTTGCGGAATGCGCGTTTAGAACGGACACGTGTCCAAAATCTCTTAGATGTGCATGGAACTCTTACTCGCCAATATCTTGATGAAGAGTTGTTAATTCTACACGGTTATCTGTCAAATGAAGAGGTGGAGCAGGCAAAAGAGGCACGTAAACATGTCGCCGCCTATCTGGTTGAGGCACAAATACTACAAGCGGTCAAATTGAACGCAGCTGCAGATGTTGTATCGCTTAACAATTTGATTGAAAAACTGCCATCACTCACGACGGATTTAGATGCACAGACAAAGGTGCTTCTACGTGATAACATGCTTACCTTAAGAAATGCTCGTTTCCGGAATATTCAGAGTCGTGTTCAGAAAATGGCGCGTATAAGCGAAATAGAATATAACCGCAAACTTGCACAGATTGAAGCTGCGGTAGCACTTCAAGACCTTTTCAATCGGTATTATACATCGCTTTTCTGTAGTATAGACCTATCCTCTCAATCAAATCAATTCGGTGTATTTAACAAAGGTTGGTTCTACGACCAAGAACCGGAGTTTGTTCTGCGGCGTGAATTCGCAAGCATCGGAAATAAACTTGCCGCGTATGCCGCAGATGCAGATTTTGGTGTTCGTGTTAGAAAACTGTGGCGTGCAACAGACGACCAGATTCGTCAGGCTGTTATGGCACGTCAATGGTCGGTCGCAAGTCAGATTTCGGATAAAGAAAACCTTGAGGGAAAAACGCTCGAAACCCTTCTCAGCGCACATTATAGTAAGCTTACTGGCTTAGGTGGTGTCAGTCGTCTGATGAAGATGCAGTTTGAGCAGTGGCGGAACCGTGGTGAACCGTCTGAGGATATGCTCAAGGACATGGATTATATCCGCAAAGAGGTAGAACGGTTTATCCGCAACGATGTCCGCAGCGCAAAGAAAAATCGTAAAAACAGTATACGGATGCGAGAACAGTTAGACGCCATGCTGAGACTCCGGCATGAAGACCCCGACACATTTACAGAAGATGAAATAGAGGACATCAAAATATTAATCTCGATTGTAGGACTCGGTGGTGGAACCAACTTTGTCAATGCCATTTCTGCAAGTGGCGGAAAAACGTGGAAAACCTATATTCCGGGCAAAATTGCTTTTGACAGTGAGGTTGCAACACTTGTTGGTAAGACTGGGATAGCTTTTGCTACTATTGAAGATGCTCGCGTTCTTACCGATACACCACTTGATACCATTGATCGCGTTGATCTACGGGAAGATGGGAACTTACACCAACAAGCACAGACTTTAGCATCGCTGTTGATACAAGCGTTACGTGATCCACAGATGCCGACAGCAGCAAGAGTCGGAAACTTTTATTGTAATCTTTTTGGGGATGTTGTTGAATTTGATGCGCGTGAATCTGCGCTACCGAATAAACCTGTACCATACCCGATCCTGACACTACGTCGTAAACACAAGACGATGATGGGGGTGCGGGGTGACCTGTTTGCCATGGGTGACAACAAAGGCAATTTTGAAGTTGCCGGGTTAGCAATGGAAGGTAGAGCAACACGCAGACTTGGCGGGGCACAAGAAGTTGAGGCTTATATACTTGACCCTGACTCTGGGGATATAATCTACGCACCGGATCTCGGAAATTACGGTGCGAAACTCCTACCGAATAAAGTGCCAATCAATACACGACGGCGCGGCTGTAGGGTTGTTACCTTCCCATGTGTGTCTACAACTATCTACGACTTAGTTGACCAACGCTACCTACGCACCTTACGAGAATTAGAGGTATATGATGCGTTGTCAGATAGTCCACCTGAAAAATTTGGTGTGTCTAAACCTTGGCAGCAGGAAGGTGTATCTGCTGCTGAACCTATCGCACTTGTGTATAGCGAACCACAAAGCCGTATAAAAATTGGAATGGCTTACGGACAGATCGGCAAACGTCTCCTTCTTATCAAAGCAACCAAAAGCGGTATGAAAAATCCAACACTTTACACTGGAGAAGGATTTGTCGTGCGAGAAAACGGCAGTATCCGCCTCACGCCTTATGTTGTTGTGCGCGATATGTGGTGGCTTGATGAAAACCGATCTCGACTTTACAAACGGTTTGGTATATCAAGCGACCGTCTTGATAAACTACACCAATTTGCTGATGAGTATCTCACAAGGGCAGAAACCGCTCTTTTCCAAAATGACTACCAACAAGCACTCAAGTTGGCACGCGCCGCATGGGGATACGAATCACGCGCATATCCGGATGTTAAAAGAACTGGAAACGATGTCGTAAACGGTATTATGTTCTACCTTGCACTGCTAATGCCGTTTGCCTACTTTATGGAACGCCTAATATTCGGGTTCCCCAATATTAACAGACAGATTATAGCTACTTTTGGTATTTTCCTACTCGTCTTTTACTTCTTAAGTCAGGTACATCCAGCATTCCAGATCACAACAACACCTATCATTATCTTAATTGCATTCGTTGTCCTGGCATTAACAGTAATTGTCATTAGTATTATTGTTAGGAAATTTGAGGAACAACTGGAGAAAATACGTCAGCAAGGTAACAAAGTGTATAAGGCAGATGTCGGCAGACTAAGTGCCAGCTCAGCAGCGTTTAGTCTCGGTATATCCAATATGCGGAAACGGAAGGGACGGACAATTCTTACGTGCACGACGTTGGTTATCTTGACGTTCACTGTCATCTCATTCACATCTGTGCGGACATTTATGCGTCCAAACCGAACAAGTTTGCCACAGGTGACACCGCGTTACACTGGCTTGCTTATCCGAGATCAGTATTGGCGACCACTTGAAGAACCTGTCCTGAACTCAATTCTGAACGACATGCAGAAAACGCAAATTACTGTCGGTAATTTAGAACGTCTTCTGGAACAGAAAAACATACTCTTAGCTCAGCAGGGGCAAACGCCAATAGATATACCTGCAGCACTTACTGAATTGCGGGAAACTGGATTTATCGAAAACGTTGACGAACAACCTATCCTTGCTGTTCAGAATGTTGTTGCACCACGATCTTGGTACCAGTCCTCGGGAACAGGAGACCAATCTTTTGTGCAATTGACGCGTAGTGCTAACGAACAGGATCTTGCACCACCGACACGTCCACTTACGGACGAACCTTTGAGCTTTGCAGCAAATATGCTTGTCGGAATGAGTGAAGCGGAACCAGCAGTCACAGGTATCGATCGTTATCTGCAATACGGAAAATGGTTTGACAGGACAGATGCGGAGAATTGGCCCACCGAGTGGCCCTACGCTATTGTCCTTCCGAAAGGGATGGCTGATCTATTGAAAATCACTGAGAGCGATATGGGGAAAGCCACTATCTCTGTATATGGGGCTGACTTCACCGTGGTTGGTGTTTTAGGAATAGGATTCAAGGACCTCACGGATAATGACGGTGAAGAAATGACACCCGTTGATTATCAATTGATGCAACAGCAACGTAGTCGAGGTGGAACAGGTGATGAAACGCTTGAGGGAGAACTTCAGAAATATCTGCATCTCACACCTGATAGTATTGCCATATTGCCTTATGAAGTTGTTATGAATCAAGGTGGTACGCTTAGAAGTGTTGCCGTCAACATGGAACCGCAAGAAGACGATCCGCAACTGCTCGCTGCGATTGACAAACTTGATCTTATCATGGCACCACTGATGAACCGTATTGCACTTGACTTCTTTGTCGGACGTGATAAAGATACCTATCTTTACAGCAGTATCGGTATGACCAGTTTTAGCGGCATGGGTAACCTATTTGTACCAATTCTGATTGCTGCATTGATTGTTTTAAATACAATGCTCGGTGCAGTTTATGAACGCGTGCGAGAGATCGGGATTTACAGTTCTGTGGGACTTGCACCTATTCATATTGCTTTCCTCTTCCTCGCTGAAGCTTGCGTATATGCAATTGTTGGTGCAGTTTTGGGTTATCTGATGGGGCAAGTGATCGCAACGACGTTGGTGCATTTCGGTTGGCTTGCAGGCTTAACGCTAAACTATTCTTCTATGTCCACTGTTGTCGCAACCGTTATCGTAATGATTGTAGTGCTTCTTAGTACGCTGTACCCTGCTATCAAAGCATCGCGTATGGCAGTACCGGATATTGAACGTAAATGGAAGCTACCTGAACCCGAAGGGGATGTGTGGCATTTCAATCTACCGTTTACCGTTTTGGCAGAAGAGGCACTCGGTTTGAATGTTTTTATGCGTGACTACTTTGATGCACATGCGGATGAATCTGCAAGTGATTTCTATACCGATAATGTAACTTTCAGTGCTGCCGAAGAAGACTCATATCAGATTGGGATGATGGTGTGGTTGGCACCCTATGATTTAGGGGTAAGCCAATCTATTGAGTTTATCACTTCTCCTGTGGGTGGCGAAGAGGAAGACCTTTACAAAATTACATTAGATGTGAACCGTGAAAGCGGAGAGATCGCTTCTTGGAAACGGGTTAATCGTCGTTTCCTAAATTTATTGCGGAAACAGTTGCTGATTTGGCGTACCTTTAGCGTTGATGTGCGTGCAGAATTCCATGAACGCGGTAGAACCGAAAATGCTGATACCGAGGAAGGCACTGCACGATTAGAACCAGTATTAACAACAGCTGATTAGGTAGCGTATAGTTTTACTGAATAAGGAATCGTATATGGAAAAATTAGCAAGTATTATCATCATTTTCGGAACTATCCTCTGGTTAGTTAGTGTCTTGTTTTTAGGAGGCAGTTGGCAGTGGCAGATGTTCGCTGCACTGATTTTGACTATAGGAATCTTCACCGCACATTTTTGGGAAGAACTTAGCGAAGGTAGGAACAAGAAGACACCGAAAGATGATAATTAAACGGTTCTCAGTTCTCGGAAACTGTTGCCAAAACAATCCATTTTGGTGCAGTTTGCTGACTAATGAGAACTGATTGCTAATACAAAGGAGAATATTAATTGGCGAGAGAGAGAATCTCACAAGCAGATGAATGGCAAACGTGGGCACAACGATACGATATAGAAGGTGGCACACGAACCTTTGAATCCGGATTAACCGTCAAGGTGTTCTTCGGTGCACTCTTTGTCGGGTTGTTAATGATGCCCGGGTCCATCTATCTGAGTTATGTATCTGGACAATCTGGTGCAGCAGCTGCCCCTTGGGTGGCAGTTATTTTGTTCACCGAATTAGCCAGACGTTCCTTCACCACCGCACGTCGGCAGGAACTCTATATGCTGCTGAGCCTAACAGGTGCAGCAGTTGGCAGCGGTATGCAATATCGGAGTTTTATCTGGTATGCATACTTTGTCAATACACCGCAAGCCGTCTCCTACGAAATTGCGGATAAAATACCTGCGTGGGTTGTTCCTGCAGGTGATTCTGTTGGAGTCCTGTCAAGGAGTTTATTACATCCCGATTGGTTATTACCTATCGGTGTCTACCTTGCTACCAAACTTCTTGGAACTTTACGATTTGTCAGTGGTCAATATATTCTCTTTAGACTTACTGCCGATCTTGAACGACTCCCTTACCCCATGGCACCGATTACCGCACAAGGTGCAACTGCATTAGCTGAGACAACCGGTAAACAGGAAACATGGCGATGGCAAGTTTTCTCTATCGGGTCTATGGCAGGTTTATTATGGGGATTCATCTATATCGGTGTTCCTGCACTCACTGGCGTTATGATGAGTACGCCGATACAAATTCTAAAGATTCCGTGGATAGACTTTACGCAAAGCATTGAAGGATTCGCGCCAACAGGGGTCTTTGCGCTCAGAACAGATTTCAGTCAAATGCTCATCGGTTTTGTCCTACCTTTCCCTGTAGTGATGTCCGAGTTTGTCACTGCAATGCTATCGCAATTTGTTGTGAACCCCCATATCCTCTATAGAAACGAGATTTTACATCAATGGCACCCCGGTCTTGATGTGCGTGCAGTTGGTCTATTCAACGGTCTTGATTTCTATAGAAGTTATGACATGGGTAAAAACTTTAGCCTCGGTCTTGTTGGCATGGCTGCTTCTATCCCGATGATTTTCAAACTCCGCAGCTCTAAAAAAGAAGCGGGACAACGTGGTTCACTTGCTACACCACCGAACCGTGGTGATTTTCCACTATGGTTGATGGGAATACTATGGCTAATCGGTATGGCTGGATTTGTCTGGCTTATCCATTGGATGGTTCCGAATTTTCCACTCAGTTTCCTACTTGGGTTTGCGTTCATATATACACCGTTAAATTCGTATATCACTGCCAGGACTTATGGTGTTCTTGGACGCGACCTATTTGAAATACCTTATTTACATGAGATAACCTTTATTTTAAGTCGGTACGAGGAAATTGATATCTGGTTTGCCCCATTACCTGATGAAGATTACGGAGCAGGTACACAAGGATGGCGAGTGCTTGAACTGACGGGAACAACATTTACATCAAACCTCGCTGCTACGCTGCTGATTATGCCTATCCTGATTATTAGTGGAATTTTGGTGCAACACTTTATTTGGCAAATTGCCCCGATACCGAGCGCACAATACCCGTTTGTTCAGATGATGTGGCCCATTAACGCTACTCACGAATGTCTTATGAAAACATCACTTCGTGATGGGAATAGTGAAATGCTTCAAGCCATACGTGGTGATTATGTCGCTGCAGGATTTACCTCAAGTCTTGCTATCTATGGACTGCTTTGGGTGTTTAGATACCCATCAATGTGGTTCTACGGTATTATCGGTGGAATCGGAGCAGATCCGGGAAGCATGGTGGCACGGCTTCTTGGTGCTGTCATCGGTAGATTCTATATGATTAAGCGGTTCGGATTGAAAAGATGGTTTATGTTCAATCCAGTTCTGGCAGCAGGATTTGCTTGCGGTGTCGGATTAGTCGGAATGGGTACTGTCGCAATTGCCCTTGTCTCTAAGGCGGTTATTGTTAAACCGTTTTAGTGGTAGGAAAGAGATATGGAATGGACTCTTTTTGGTTGGGCAGGCATTCAATTAGAGATTCCGACCACTTGGGAAATCAGCGGTATTAGTGGTGATGAAAAGAACGGCTATCTCCGACTGGATGATGCCGATATGCCTCGGTTAGAACTCAAATGGGCAAAATCTCGGAAGAAGAAACCTGACCTACACAAAACACTTGACGAATACTTCAAGTTAGTCCGTAAAAATTACAAACGCGGAGGGAATGTTTCATTTCGTAGAAATGTTGACCTGATAAAAGACGAAGATTTCCTAAAAGATTGCACTGTGCTTGGTTTTAGTTGGAAAGGTGGTATCCGTGCAAATGGGTTAATCATACACAATCCTGATACCAAACGGATCACGATCGTACAAGTGATGGGGCGGATTAAAGAGAACTGGCGTCCTATTGTGCTTCGTGTCTTTCAATCCATTTCTGATAAAGGAGACCCGAAGCACACGGTCTGGAGTGCTTATGGGTTAAAACTCTCTGTCCCAAGCACCTATAAATTAGAGAAACAGAAACTCCTCAGCGGATATCTATTATTTACATTTAACAGAGGTAAATATCGCAAAATCAGTGTTGAACGATATGGTCCTGCAGAGGTGTTATTAAACGAATTCAGTTCGGAAGAAAATCAATTAGAGACCTGGTTTAGAACGAGGTATGCCAAAGCGATTCGCGGATACGGATTTGAAGTGACACCACAAAACGAGAACGGAGATGAACGTATCAATTTTGTCGGACAGCAAACCCGACTTTATGATACTGTGCCATTTTCACTTGTGCTGATAGTTGACAAAATCTTAAAACGCACACGACTTACGTTTTACACATGGCATTGTCATCATACCAATCGTATCTATGTGGTGCAATCTATTGGACGGCATGAGGCATCCGAAAAACTGGCACAAGAGGTCGCAGAGAGTATCCACTGTCATTGAGGTAGGAGAATATCTAAACTCTACTATAAAACATGCTAAACAAAATCCTATACACACTTAAACTGAAAAAACGACCCGATGTAGATAGAGACAAAGTCCTCAAGGCTTTCCCACTAAGAAATCAGTTGATAACTTGGGAAATAGACGACAAGGGTGAGGCATCACTTGTCATTCCACAGAAAGACAAATTCTGGGTGAGAATCACAAGCAAAATCTTTATGCTCCCCGACAAACGTGTCGTTATACTTGATAGTATCGGCGCGCTTGTATGGCAGATGTGCGATGGAAAACATACCATCACACAGATTATCAAAGCACTCCAGAAAAAACATCAGTTGACCCGAAAAGAAGCAGAAACTTCACTTTTTACCTTTATAAAGCAACTCGGAAAACGGAATTTTATCGGTTTTGCTATTCCGACAGAAACCAAACAGAATGTAGCAACTCCACAGAAACCAGAACCGCAAAAACGTTTCGGTTTTTTATCAAGAGGGTAAATCGGAGTTTATAGTAAAGGAGAAACAGATATGCAGACAGAAATAGGTGGTGTACAACCAAATCTCGCCGAAACACCGAAACGGTTCCAACGGGTGCTTCCCAAAGAGAATACTGTCCGTGTCAGAAACCTTATTAAACGATACGAGATGGGGACGCAGACTGTGGATGCCCTACGCGGTGTCAACTTCCAAATTCAACGTGGGGAATATATCTCTATTATGGGACCTTCTGGTTCTGGGAAATCCACGCTTTTCAACATGATTGGCGGATTAGATAAGCCGACCGAGGGAAGGGTCTACATTGACGAAGTTGATATTGCACAACTTGACGCTTATGAGTTAGCGTGGTTACGTTGTCGGAAAATCGGTTATATCTTCCAATCGTTCAACCTCATACCTGTTATGACAGCACTGGAAAATGTCTCGCTTCCCATGATCTTCGCTGGTATGAGTGCCGATGACAGTAGGGAAAAAGGTGTTGATCTACTCTCTCTTGTCGGGTTAGGTGACCGTGTGCAACATAAGCCCCTTGAACTCTCTGGTGGACAGCAGCAACGTGTTGCAATTGCGCGTTCCCTTGCCAATGACCCCGCAATTGTCCTCGCTGATGAACCGACAGGAAACTTAGATACAAAGACAGGTCTTGAAATCATCGACTTACTGCGTAGTCTCAATGATGAAAACGGCGTGACCATCATTACCGCAACACACGACCACAAAATGCTTGATGTCTCCGACCGCATTTTCCACATGGCAGATGGCAAGGTTGAGAAAATTGAGTCGCGCGATGAAATTGACCTACACGTCGGAAGATTGGACGGTCAGGAAGTCGGATAACCTTTCAAATGTCCATCTATAAACGTTTAGGCATCCGTACAGTTATCAACGGTAATGCAACATTAACTCGTCTCGGTGGCTCTATCATGCCACCTGAAGTGGTTGATGCAATGGTGGATGCATCAAAGTATTTTGTAGACATCATTGAACTTCAAAAACGAGTTGGAGAAGAAATAGCAAAACTCACACACAACGAAGCAGCTTACGTTTCCAATGGTGCAGCAGCTGCTTTAACGCTTAGCACCGCCGCGTGTATCACCGGACTTGATGCCAGCAAGCGCGCAAAATTACCCCATCTTGACAACTCAATGAAAAACGAAGTCATCGTGCATCGCCACGGAAGAGTAGGATACGATTTTGCTGTGCGGATGGCAGGTGTCACATTCGTGGAGATAGGAGACGAAAACGGCACAACCCCAGACGAACTTGAAAATGCTATCACCGATAAGACCGCTGCAATCTTCTACTTCGCAAACCCCAGTAGAGAACATCTTTGGGTGTCTTATGAAAAAGGTATCGAAATTGCCCAAAAACACGGCATCCCATTGATTGTTGATGCTGCGGCACAGTTGCCACCTTCAGAAAATCTATGGCGTTTCACACATAAGGGTGCGGATTTGGCAATGTTTAGTGGAGGAAAAGGGTTGTGTGGTCCACAAAGTAGTGGACTGATCGTGGGTAAAAAAACTTTGATAGACGCAATCGCATTCAACGGTCCCCCTCATCCCTTTATCGGCAGAGGTATGAAGGTCGGCAAAGAAGAGATGGTAGGATTACTGGCAGCAGTGGAGTGGTACTTGAATCAAGACCACGACAAAATAATGAAGTCTTATGAAGACCAAGTGACCTACTATGCTGATGTGTTTGAAGGAATCCAAGGCGTTAGCGTGCATCGTAGTTTCCCATCAGAAGCAGGACAACCAATGCCACGCACCGAAATCAGGTTCGACGCAGAAAAACTTGATATTACACGCGATGAAATTCTTCATCAACTACAGACTGGTGAACCCGCAATAGACATTGCCGGCGCGGGGGCAAACGGAATCCTTATTAACGGACAAACCCTTATGCAGGGAGAAGTAGAAATAATCGCAAATAGATTAAAGGAGATTGTGAAAAAAGCAAAATGAAACTCAACAACGGTATTCGTTTAACATGGCTCGGACATGCCACATTTAAATTTGAAACTGAAGGCAAAACCTTCTTAATTGATCCATGGGTTGATAGTAATCCTGCATGTCCTGATGAACTCAAAACCTTTGACAGACTCGATGTTATGTATATCACACATGGACATTGGGATCATACAGAAGACGCTGTCCCAATTGCGAAAAAACACACCCCAACAGTCGTGACGATGATTGAAGTAGCAAAATGGCTTGAATCGAAGGGAGTTCAAAACATAATTGGCATGAATAAGGGTGGTACCGTAACGGTAGACGGCGTGAAGGCAACGATGGTTACAGCAAATCACAGCAGTAGTGTTACAGAGGAAGATGGCACTACCATTTATACGGGTGAACCTGCGGGGTTCGTGCTGGAATTCGCAAACGGATATAAAATATATCATGCTGGAGATACAAATGTATTCGGAGATATGCAGATAATAGGTGAGATTTACCAGCCAGATTTAGCACTGCTTCCCATTGGCGGTCATTTCACGATGGGACCGCGTGAAGCCGCTTATGCTGTCAAGTTGCTCAAAGTGCCAGCAATTCTACCTATGCATTACGGAACATTCCCGCTGTTGACGGGGACATTGGAAGAGTTCCTCAAATTGACTGCATCTATGGATGTGAAAATCGTTGATTTAGAGGTTGGCGGAACTTTGGATTGAGATATCTCGGTAGGGACCGTGCAATCCAAAGGTATAGGCAGTTTTCAACAACTCCTGTGGATTGCCTGTGTCATATCGGCTACCTGCAATACGGTAGCCGAACATACCTTCCTGTTTGACTACTTCAGCCATCGCGTCACGTAGTTGAATCTCGCCATGCGTCAGAATCTGATTGCGGTAGTTGTAATCCAATATGTCAAACAAGAGAGGCGTGAGTAAATCTATTCCGAAGTGGCAGAGGTATTGATGCGTTTCCTGTGCATCCCATACCCTATCAACACGCATATTTTCTCTGGCAAAATCCACAGTCGGTTTTTCCGCAATACGTGCTAACTCAAAAAGACGAGGATTACTGGGTTCTGAACTCCCCTGCACGATGCCGTTCACAGAGAGTTCGCTTTCATTACACACGTCAAGGCTTGTCACTGATTTACCAGCTTGTGTGTAGACATCTGCCAACTGTTTTGCACAAGAATCATCAGTATCTGAAATATAGAGATGGTCACCCAGCAGAATCATGACAGGGGCACCCGCAGCAAAGTCCTTCGCGCAGTAGATAGCATGTCCGAACCCTTGCGGTTCCGCTTGAATAGCAAATTGCAGACGTTCTCCAATTTCTGTCAATCTATCTGCTTGCTCCGCAAGTTCCGGTTTTTCCCGGATTGCATCTGGTACACTTCCAGAAAAATACTCGGTAATTGGTTCAACTTGATGTGGTTGTGCAACAAGACACACCTCTTCCACACCAGCCGATAATGCCTCCTCAATAATCAGTTGGATAATCGGTTTTGCGAGACCATCCTGTGCGATAATTGGGAAAAGTGCCTTCGGCACGGCTTTCGTTGCGGGGAAGAGGCGTGTCCCGTATCCAGCGATCGGAATAATCGCCTTATGAATTGATTGCATCATACCTGATCAAAAACACCTATTCAGAGGATTTAAGTCTACCCCAAGTCGTTGTTGTCTTTCCAGCAGCATCAACAGCAAAAGCACCGTCAATACCATTGCCGAGGGTTTTTACCTCATCAGCGGAAAGTGGCACATTAAACATCACGATTTCATCAATGATACCACCGAAATGGCACCTGCCGTTAGGTTCATTACAACCCGCATCTGCCCCGATGTAGACGGCTTCAAAAGAATCCCAAGGTTGTCCCGCGGCATCTTTACTATCCTGAAGTTCACCGTTGACGTAGATATAGATTTTCGCGCCATCCCATACACCCACAAGGTGAACCCATTCATTTACTGGAAGTTCTTCACCGAGTGCTTCATGTCTTTCCGGAGCACTCCTGAGACGATAATGGAATGAGGCACGATTTATTCTACCACCGACATTTTCATGGGCACCAGTACCAAGTAAATATTGTGACCAACTTGAACATCCTTTCCCTTTCCATATCACACATTTACCTTCAGGTGGTATCGTTGGGAATATCCACGCATGGATTGAAAAACCTTCGGAGTCCTTAAAATTCAGTGCTGCCAAAGTAGCAGGTTCACCTTCTTTACCAATACGAACATAGTTTTGTGCGACTTCACCGGTAAGTTCTATGCCACCACCGAATTTGGCATCTGCCCATTTGACATCTCCAACAAATACACCATCGCTTCCGTTTCCAGAAAGATCTTTTACGGTTTTACCTTGTCCTTCTTCAAAAGTCCACATACCTTGAATCGTATCTGCAGCAAACCTTGCTTCACCTGCCTGTATCAAAGCAAAACTAAGCACAATAATAGCAGATGTCGTGAGAATGTAATTCAAATACCTTTTTGCCAAAACCTGTTCCTCCTATTGATCGCAGGTTGTAAAACGAGACACACCTCTTCCATATTACAACATTTACTTTCAACTGCATGGTCGGTTAATGCTACCAGTCTGTTTGATAATATGAAAATAACGAGACATTATACACGTAGGTCGGAGCGAGCATAGCGACCTCCGACATTGAAACCCACTGAAATCATACGTGTCGGAGTTCGCAACACTCACTCCGACCTACGAGCTAAAACTGTCTAAGTAATTTTACAATCTACTATAGTTTGTATCGGTCCTATTAGAATTTCTTCTGCTTAAGTGCTCCCCAAGTGGTAGTTGTCTTTCCAGCAGCATCAACTGCCAATGCTCCTTCAATCCCATTACCGAGTAATTTTACATCATTTTCAGATAATGCAGTGTTGAAGATAACAATTTCATCCATGATACCGTTCCAATGACAACGTCCATTGCCATTATTACAACCAGGGTCGGCTCCTATATAAACTTCTTCAGGAGAAGCCCAAGGAGGTCCTGCTACGTCTGCGCTGTTTTGTAAATCACCGTTAACATAGATATGGGCTTTCGCTCCATCCCAAACACCAACAAGGTGAAGCCACTCTTTTGCGGGAAGTTCATCTCCAAGCACCTCTTGTCTAGCTCCGCCGTTCCCCGCACGGATATGAAAAGATGCTTTATTGACGTTTCCATCCCCGTTTTCATGTGCACCAGTTCCAAGTAGGTATTGTGACCAAGTTGAGCATCCAAGTCCTTTCCAAATAACACATCTTCCAACTGGAGGTTCCTCTGCGTAAACCCATGCATGGATAGAAAATCCTTCGGCTGCCTTAAAATCCAAAGCAGCTAAAGAATCCGCATTACCTTTTGTCCCAATTCGAACAAAATTTGGCGCGGCAACTCCACTAAACTGCAATCCGTCACCGAATTTAGCTTTTGCCCATTTTATGTCGCCAACAAATGTGCCGTCACTTTCATTTCCAGAAAGGTCCTTAACGGTTTCGCCTTTTCCTTCTTCAAATGTCCACATTCCTTGAATTGTATCTTCATCAAGTTTTGCATCAGCCACATTTACATACCAAATAGCGGTAAGTAACAGACTGAGGATACACATCACCCTTATCACTTTGATTGACACTTTTATTCTCCTTTATATTAGGTATCTGATAGAAATTTTGACTCTCTATGTCAGATATTGTTTGTTGTAATTAAGT
>VYFM01000082.1 GCA_009842375.1 Candidatus Poribacteria bacterium
GGATTCACGCCGGAATGCCGCCGAAAATCGGGGTTTTCTGCCTGACACTATTTAGTAACGAATGAATCGATCTTCAGGCCATTATTTTCCGGGTATTCCGGGATCCATCGTTAGACCAGAAAGCGAAAGGAAATCGACGCGAATCAGAATCCAAATACCAATAAAATCAGTCGGTTTTTGGATTCATTGTCCAGAAAGCGAAAAATGGGATGTTCCGTCCGGCCCGCGCGGCCACGGGGAATGCCTCCTGCCGGCGGTACAACTGCGCGAACCGACTCCGGCTCCGTCGTCCCGCTCCCCCTTTCACGGTTCACGGCGCCCGCCTCGCCCCGAACGCCCGCGATGGGAATGAACAATCCCCCCTTCACCGTGCTGCGCGGTACGCGTCCCACAAGGTGGTCATAGCACTTCTCAACGGGGGGGCGGAGCCGAACCTGAAGGATGAAGACAGTCGTACGCCCTTGCATCTGGCCGCAAGATATGCAGACGGCGAATCCATTATCTCCCTGCTTGAGCAGGGTGCAAAGCCGAATGCGATTGATGTCGACGAAAAAACACCGTTGCATGCCGCCGCCTACGCAGGGAATTCCGATGCGATCATCCCGCTCGTCAACAAGGGCGCCAATCTTGAAGCCCGCGATAGTTCCAGCCATACTCCTTTGCTTGCCGCGGCTTCAGAGGGCGAAGCAAAATTCATTCGGAAATTGATCACGGCTTACGAGAGTGTTGATATCAACGCCAAGAGCAACCATGATGCTACCGCCCTTCATATTGCCGCGGAGGCTGGCTACGCAGACACAATCGAAGTTCTGGCTGAGCATGGGGCAAAACTGGAGGAAAAAGACGATAGATTTGGTAGCACGCCATTGCATCTTGCTGCCCGGGAAGGACATGTCGGGGCCATCAGTTCCCTGATCGGCGCTGGGGCCAATCCAAATGCCAGACAACGATCAGGGGATACGCCTTTGCATGAGGCCGCAAGCAAAGGGCATGCTGAAGCGGCTGAAGTCCTGATCTCTCTTGGCGCGAAGATTAATACGCAAGACAATTCTGGATATACTCCCTTGCATGAGGCAGCGTTGGGCGGAGACGAGGATACGGTTCGGATCCTCCTGAAACATCGTGCCGATCCGGATGTTCGGAATGGCAAGGGCGAAACGCCCATGGATTTATGGCCGGTAAGCTACGAAGATGAGGGGGTAGCTACACCACCTTGGCCCGGCTAAATGCCTGAATCCGGATGATCCTCTTTAGGCATGAGGATTTCCCAATGCAGAATCTTCCGGTGTCGCTGCCTGGAAACCATACGCCAATGTCCTCTCCGGTACGCCATCGAAACGACCGCCTGATCCAGAATGGGATGACGGCCCGGAAGTTGGGGAATCTTCGGAAGCAGGCGCATCTTTGCCGCGTCACCACTTCAGAAACCTGAGCCCGCCAAACACAATAGAGCCGATAGCGTGGATCAACCCGGCGAAAACCGTTGACTCCTGGCACGCTGGAATTTCAACCTGGTTGCAATCACTTTGTCTGCAGGGGCAAATGGAGGGGATTCAGGGAGTCCGGAGTTGAGAATCAACACACTCTGAATCTGGGACAGAAAAGTTATTTGGTGCCAGTCCGATCCATATTCCAGATAACTATTTGTTTTCGTTTTATTTGCCGAATGAAATGCCAAGGCATGCTTGTTTGCACAAGCGACAGGGATACGGTGGAGTGCGCCTGATATAATCAGTTACCGCTTTCGGTCTGCTTACTCCCAAGGAATTGCTATTTTTTCAATTGAAAAATACCGCCCGAAACCGCTTGCCTGAATCCTCCGGCACAGACATGGTTAGCTGTTTTCCAGGTAATTCCGAAAGAGAAATGGACTGGGATATATTATTAACCGGGATCCTTGGATCCATATCAGATCAAGGCACCTCAATCCATGCCTCTTTCATGTTAAACAAAGGCTTCAAACTGGCTCAAATAAATGATCGGTTTCGCGATTGCAGTATTTGCGAAATTCGCCACTCTCAACGACAAGTGATCGCCAATAGGGAACATTTCCTTCGTCGGCTCTACGACCCACCAAAAAAAGGTATTCGGTGTTTTCGGCTTCTGGCCATTCGAGTTCAACTTTACGCCCCATATTCATCAATTCAGCTACTTTAGTACCAAGCCAAATTGCTCCATGATCATAAAAAATCAGTACTTTCAGGGGACAGCGTATAAGCATCAGCATTTTATACATTTCCTGTTCTACATTTTTACCGTTTTCATGCTCAATTGCTACGTCAATGGTTGCCGGAAAGTACCCGTAATGAAACAGGTTAGATCGATCTATATCTACATAGTACACACCATCCCACCTGTACCACTCCGTATCAAGTACTAATTTTTGATTAATTTCTGAAGATACTTCTTCACATACACGACCAAGAAAAGGATCATCACCTTCCAGCATAAATTTCGTCCGGCTACTACCACGATCAAAGATATTGTGAAGTTCCGCACCAGTTTTTTTCCATTCCTTACGGAAAGCAGATATGAACTGATCTGCAGTTACTCTTTTACACACGATCAATTTCCTAGCTGTTGATTTAAGTTGTAGGGAACAATATGTTCGCCTGCTCATCACCCGTGAAATCGGAAATTTTAGCTTCGATCTCCTTTTCTGCAAGGGCCGTAACTCGACTGCATGATTGGCATCGATATGGTCACGACGTCCGTGCACATATCCCCTCCGAATGCACTGAATCCGGATTCAAAATTCTGAAGTAGAATTATGTCTTCACCAAATTTTCATTTAGTTTTGCGAAAGCATATTACTGCTGATAAAACATCCAACCTACAATATTCACGTATGATTTCACGAAAATGGAAGAAATCCAATTGAATCTTAAATTCAATGTTAAAGCTGAATGAATCGAGTTTAGACTGGGCGCTTGCCCATTGTCTTCAATACGGAGATACAGATGTTTTTCCGCTGCCTTTTGAATATGCCGCCATAGAAAACGATTGGGAGCGAGTTAGAAGCTATTTAGGGAGGGAGGATATATGCCAATGGTTAACCAGACCCCACAGAACGCTGCTTTCACCGAAGGCCAAGTATGGTTTGCGAGCGATCACGCAGCTTGATCCATTAGATAGCTTAGTCTTCGGGGCAATAATTCGAGAGATTGCCGAAAAAATTGAGTCAAAAAGATCACCAATTACCGATAGACGTGTTTTCTCATATCGAGTTGAGTTGAAAGATCAGGGGCAATTATTTAGTAGCGATATTGGCTATCGCCAGTTCCTTGATGAGTGTCGCAGTAGAGTCCAGAGTGGGAAGTTTGAATACGTTGCAATCACAGATATATCAGATTTTTATTCGAGAATTTATCTTCACCGGATGGAGAATGCCTTAGGTGCTGCATGTGACAGTGGGTCACATGTGATGGCAATAAAAAAACTACTTGCTGGATGGAATGGAACAGAGTCCTATGGTTTGCCAGTTGGCTCAGCCTTTTCAAGGCTTCTTGCAGAAATTACCATCAGTGACATTGATGATGCTTTACAGGCTCACGGCGTTGATTTCGTCCGGTTCAATGATGACTACCGCATATTTGTGAATTCCATTTCCGAAGCATATCAGAGCATTGTGATTTTAGCTGAGTTCTTGTTTCGCAATCATGGGTTATCTCTTCAGCCACAAAAAACAAACATCCTTACAATAGACAAATTTCAAGCTGATTTTCTAGCTACTCCTTTAGATAGAGAAGTGAATTCATTGTATCAGCGATTTGAAGAACTTGTTAATGAGCTTGGACTTAATAGCTGGTATGACTTGATTGAATACGATGACCTGACACCAGAACAGCAAGAGCAAATTGACGCCCTAAACTTGGTTGAGTTATTCAGAGAAGAGATAGGTAGAGAAGAGCCTGAAATTCCTGTCTTGAGATTCATCTTGAGGCGCTTAGGGCAACTTGGTGATGATTCGATTGTTGATGATATTTTTGGTTCTCTTGACTCCATCTACCCTGCATTTGTAGATGTCGTTCGCTACCTCGGAGATCTTCGATTTCTCAACACTAGGCAAAAATCGGATGTTGGTAATAAGCTGCTTGAGCTTCTAGAAAATTCAATTGTTAGCGAACTTACATATCACCGAATGTGGATAGTAAATATGTTCACCCATTCCACTGAGTGGGATAACGAAGATAAATTTGTTGCAATTTATAATTTAGAGAGAGATCAAGTCACAAGAAGAGAGCTCATTTTGGCAATGGGTCGCTCTCAGCAAAGGCATTGGTTCCAATCTCAATGGCGTTCAATTCTTGACCACCCAGACTGGTCTAGAAGAGCATTAATAGCTGGAGCAAGCTGTCTTCAATCCGGTGCAAGAAAACATCTTTATAGGTCTTTAACACCAAGACTTGACCCGTTGGAGTTTGCTGTAATGAAATGGGCAAAAGAAAATCCATTCTTCGTTTGAAGTTCAGTTCGTTATTTTGCAAACTTAATGATTAGAAATCACATTCACATTGCTTTCAACAAGCTGGGACTCCCGGATAAGGAAAATTCAGTCGCGGGGCTCAAGTTTTATCTTTGGGGAACTCGAAACCACAGTGCTTACACCCATTAATACTAGAATGACCTATGCCGCAGACGGCACACCCGTACCTACACTTTTACGACCTACCACCAGTACAACTATTTCTGCAAGTTGCAAATATTGTAGATCAGGATGATCAGATATCCACATATAATTTCAGAGGTATCCAAGGTGGCTGCTAGGAGTTTGCCACACTCCCGAGTGACTAGTCATACGCCAGTATTCCAGACTACTTTTTTCGAAATGCCTCCTGATAGTTCTTCCATAGTCAATCTTCTCAGGATCGCTGCACCTGATGCCATTGTAAGATGGGCGGATCGTGAGAAATACTTCGCGGACAAGATTGCATCCTGTCCTCGTGTTGAAGAGAAATTCCTGCGTCAATGGCGGGCACACTGGAATCTGTCCCAAGCCATTCCATCCGAACCCTTGGCCAAGAGACTCAATCATATTCGCCCGTCCCTCCGCAAGGTTGAAGAGGATCGATTACCAGAAATGGTCAAAGAGTTGGTGCAAACACTGAAAGACCACGGCATCACAACCAATACTCGGAAAAATCGCACTCGGCAAACGAGTCTGATGTCCAAGTTTGCTTTTTCACTGCACCCGACTATTGCTGTCCCATACGACAGGCATGCGCGCAAAGGCCTGGAAATCCTGTACGGATACCGAATTAAAGAACACGACTACCCGACCTATGTTGCAAAGTTCAATGAATTCGCGGAGGAATGTTCCAAGAAACTGGATGAAACGGGACTCACCGAAACATTGCAGCCTCTTTGGAAACCCTTTATGGACGAAACCCTATTCAGCCGCCGGAGCGCAGACAAACTGCTCATGCTTTTGAGCCGCATGCCAAAAGAAAAACTCGCCTTCTGGAGTGTTGACGGGCAGTGATTCGGAAATGGTTCAGATCGCATTTCCAGCTTCGGCCAACGAATCCATGTGACCAATGATCTCGATACGGGACCATAAGTCATGGTCTACATCGAGGAGAAAGGACCGTTCATCTCCATAAAGGCTCCGCTCTGGATCATGGGTAATATGATCCACCAGAATCAGCCACCAGATTTTGTAGCTGCCGACCTTATTCTGCTTGCGGATTTTTTCTGACTTTATCTTGATCGTTTTCCTGATGCTTCTATGCAGTTCGTCTATAACCCAGACAGCTTCTCCATCCGAAACATCCTGAACAATGAATTTTTCAGGTTGACAGGAAAATTCATTCAACTCAAGACAAATTCCGCAATCCAGGGATAGATGCAGGGTGTCTGGCGGAGTCTTGCCGGAATGTTTCCCACAGTCGAGGTATTGATCCCGCATCGTTGAAATTGTCTGTGCATTGTACGATCCCAGGAGTGGCTTGAGTGCTTCATGGATTTGTCTTGAAACGTGCCTTTTCTTTGGCACGGGTGAAGAAAAGTCGTATTCGCAGTCAACCACCCAGCTCCTGCCTTTGTTTCCGGGCGGCCCCAGTTTCTCAAATATTTCCCGCAGGGCATCTGTCAACGGAATCCGTATTTCCTCTTCCGCTTTTGTCTGGCTACCGGAATCAAGTGCTATTCTCTGGCTGATTCGGGTCACTTCAACCGCCAGACTTCCATCTACAACAAAGTCGGGCGGGTCGCTGCAGGGTTTCTGGATATCCGAGTACCCTTGTTCCCTCAGCCAATTCAGGGCGAGGAGTTCATCTTCATTTTTACACCGCATGGTACTTTGCGCCAAAGGGTTTACTGCACACCTGCCCTGGCAGGACCAGCGTGGCCGGAGCCATGCTGGTATTCCTATCCCGCATTCAGGTTCATGCGCAGATCGTATTCGCCAACGATCCTTCGAACCAGCATCGTCACGATCCGGTGAACTGGACCATTATCTTCGTAGTTCGCTTCTGCAACGAACTGGGCGCGATTCTCCCTTACCAATTGCTCAGCTTTCTCTTTCTTCGCCTTTTCCTCCTGGGTCATGCGGGATCCCCTTTTCGGCGGACAGACCACGATGGAATATCCGCCCTGGTGGTTGACCATCTTCATCGCCGGCACGTCCGTTTCCCCGTCCCCGACGTAAATGATCCTGGAAAACGGGCGTGGGCGTTCCTCTTCCGGTGTATACCGATTGATCTTCTGATTGTCCCAACTGTTCAGTATGCCCTTGTTGATCCGGAAGAGGTACTGCGTCTTGGTCGTGTAGTTCACCGACCGTGCCGCAAAGACGGGGACCCCGTTGGCGTCGTAGGTGAAACCCGAGGCAAACACATGCGTGAACTCACCGGCGATCTCCGACCCCCTGATCATCTCCTGGAGCCCGGAAGAGATCACGAAGTGCTCCACCGTGGCGCCGGCATCCCGACAGTATTCGTTGATCCGGCTGAACCAGGTTGCCACGCCGGGAAACAGGTCGAGCCTGCCGCCATGATCCCTAAAGGACTGGCGGTTGAACGGCTGGTCCGCACTCCTGGCCGCCTCGATCATCAGATGCATGTAGGCGAGCACCTCGTCCATGTCGTGCCTTTTCGCATGCAGCCCGACCCGGGCCCAGAATTCAGACGGGTTCTGGCCGACTCCGGGAAGGAAACTGTTCTCCTGCATGTTGCCGCGAATCAGCGTCCCGTCGAAATCGTAGCAGATGGAGATGTTGGCTTTGGCGGCTCTTCTTGATCTAGGCATTTTTCAGGCTTGCGAAGCAGGCAGTCACGGGGGGATGGGGACGGCGCCCCGGATTCCGGGGTTGGCGCCATTGTACATCAGCCGACTCACGTCCCTACCAACTTATCGGAATCCACCTGGAGATGATGCCAGTCAGTCCCTGCCTGGGTCCCAACGCCTGAATTTTCTCTCCAGCCATGCAGGCATACTGTCTATGTATTGACGATTTCCCGACCTGGATCCACTGCGCTCATCCGTAATGATCGAGCCACCCTCAGGCTACCCGTGCCGGCTCAACAACACTGCACAAACGACTATCACCGCGAAGCCAAGCAGTCCCGCGTACACCTACGCCGTCACCGTCGCCGCGCAGAACTCCGGCCCACCAAAGCGCCACGGGTAACCCAAATGCCATGGACAGCGGCAGCCAAGCGGCAGCGGCAGACCGCAGTGTATGAGCATCGTCAGTGACAACACCGCTTCAATCACTAGCACCGCAACCACGCTTTCAGCCAAAATCGCACACCGTCTGCGCCTGAATCTCGGTTGGCAGCCACAGCAGCGCCACCGGCTCGAATCCAGGCTCGGGCATTCATGACGCTATAATGCACTGTACGTGGTGAAAGCAGGGACAGCCCTCCGATATGCCTGGGCGAAGAAGGACTGACCAGAAAGATGATAGCCCCGATCCCGGCCGGCCGGAACGCCCGACCGGCTCCCGCTGCAGTTAGCGGGCTTTCGCACGCTGGACAAAAAAGGTCATGACCGTGCTGGCCGCAAGGCGCACGAGCCTGAGCCAGGATCGGCCTACACGTCTCATGTCTCATTGGACTCTCAGCTTTGCATTACCACTAAATGTATAGGAAGGTCTGAATAATCGAGTTGGGGAACAGTGATTTCTGTAAATCCTGGATTTCAGCGGTCCCGAATAGCGGAATCAGCTGGTGAGATCGGTAAACTGCAGGAGATACCCCACCATTCCCATTTTTCAGGCGCACGTAGCCTGCAGTTTCAACCGACTTCGTTTCAAAAGAGCCCGTCTCGCCATCACCCGGTTGCTCAGCGCACAGACCACAAACAGCCGATGAGCGTTCTTCGCCAGACCACGGTATCGCACCTTCGTGAATCCGAACTGCCGCTTGATGATGCCGAACTGATGTTCCACCTTCGCCCGTACCAGGGACTTCGTGCGGTTCTTCGAGCGTTCCCTCTCCGTCAGCTTGCTGCGACTGTCCACCCCGATATGCGCCTTCATGCCGAAGTACCACTGCCTGCCCTTGCGCGTAGAGTGCATCTCCGGGTCCCGTTCCTTCTTCCGGTTCTTCGTCGAACTCGGTGCGTCGATGATGCTGGCATCCACGATCGTGCCCCGGTTCACCTTCAGCCCGTTCTCGGCCAGGTAGACATTGACCAGGCCGAACAGGCGATCTCCCAGGTTGTGCCGTTCCATGAGGTGGCGGAACTTGCAGATGGTGGTCTCGTCCGGCGCGGGTTCCCGGCCGAGGTCGATGCCCACGAACCGGCGCATCGCCAGGGAGTCGTACAAAGCCTCCTCGGCAGCCGGATCCGAGAGATTGAACCAGTGTTGAAGGAAGTGGATGCGCAGCATCCGTTCGATTCCGATCGGCCGCCGGCCTGCACCCTTCGGCTTCGGATAGAACGGCTCGATGGCCTCGGACAGCTCCTTCCAGGGAATGATCTTGTCCATGTCATCCAGGAAACGTTCCTTGCGGGTCTTTTTGCTGTACTTGTCGAAGCCGGTATCGGAAAGCGTGGTCTGGCGCATGGATGGAGTCGTTGGTGATAAGAGCGTGGCGATTATAGAATGCTGGCTGAATTAATCAGAGGTTCCTCAAGCAATGACAGCAAATCTGTATTCTACTTACGCCGATTGCATGGAAGAGATCAAAAAGAGAACAGAAGTGATAAATGGCTTTCTTGCCGGAGAATGCAATGCCATGTATGTCCAGACGACGGCCGAATCAGTATCACTTCAAATCAGGAAGATTCTTGAACTAATTGCATTGGCGTCCTTGGCGGCAAACCAGTCGGAGTATGCAAAGCATCGAAGGCACTTCTATAAAGACTGGAATGCGAAGCGCATCCTCGAAACACTTAAGAAAGTTAATCCAAAGTTCTATCCGACACCGAATAGACAAGTGGTGGATCAAGAATCAGATAAAGTGGTTTCACTAGAAGAAATTACCTCCGGGTTTCTGACAGAGAACGAATTTATAACTCTATTTAACAATTGCAATGAAATACTTCATGCAGACAACCCGTTCTCACGCACCCAGAACCCTCAGGCTTTCCTAGCATCAGTTCCGGCTTGGATGGAGCAAATTAGGATTCTATTAAACCACCACACTATCCAGCTGATCGATGAGGACAAACAGCTCTGGGTGATGATGAAAGCAAAGTCCGATGGTAAAGCTCACGTTTATGAATTTGAACGAATTCCTGCTGACTGAATGAGATAGAAATTGCTAACGATTCGAAGCCTACATGCTGTTTCGCTAAGCGCATCGCGTCAAATATGAGATTCCCGACCTTGGACAGCTATGAAATGAAAATATATTTTCCAGTCCACATGTTTACCGTTTTCATGGGGTGTACTCTGGCCGAGTAAGTGACAGCACATTCAATGATCAGTTGGGTATAGTTTGGAAAGAAAGTTCAATACAAGAAATCATCGAAACTAAAAATTGGCAAGCCTTCTTTACATCAGCTGCACCTGACTGGCTAGTGCATAACCCGTCGAACCGAACTGGCTATTTCCTAAATTTTGATACGTGTCAAAAATACTGCAGGCTATTTTCAATGAATTATGATTGCTCTTGCTGTTTAAAACCGAATTTTTAGCATGGCTAGAATGTTAATCACGGTCAGTTTAGAGGCCATTTTACTGGTAAGTGCGTAGATTCACATGGAACACAGAATAGACAAGATTACTGCAGCAAGACGGCAGGTGAATGCTGCGATCAGGATACTGTTTTCTGGTGAGGATATCCTTGCCATCTACGCGGTAGCTGCAGGTGCATACAGAGTCTTGGCGGACTTGGCAAAGAACAATGGAACCATCCTTGTTGGTGACAAGAGCGTAGAAACCGCTTACAACGACTTGCACGTTGAGCGGACTGGAAAGTCGTTATCGGAATTTCAAAGAGATGTTCGCAAGGAGATGAATCGTCCCGCCAACTTCCTGAAACACGCAGACAAAGACCCCGAAGCCACATCTGTCATCGACGAGCATATGACGGACATTTTATTACTCGATTGCTGCAGTTCGTTCGAGGAACTGACCGGAGAATTTACTGATGAGATGGTTTCATTTCTGGAGTGGTACTTTGCTGTCTATCCCCCTGACCCAGCCAGAGAGATCAACCAGTACATCAGGATAAAACATATTCACGGAAAATCACGCACATACCAGATCTTTGAAGGTAATCGCTTGCTGAACTCACAACCGGGGCTGCATAGCAAAGGATAAATCCGGACTTGAATTCTTGAGTTATCTTACTGTTGTAAATGTTGATACCGCCAATGAATCCCGCGATGGCTGCTATCCAGAATTGAGACGTGACGACCAGCCAATTCGGCCAATCAATGACCTCGAAGATTTACAGTTAACACTCTCAAGAGCCTAGTACAGAATCGACTAATATCTCCTGAGACACAACATAAATCGGATGATTCAACATGATGTAAATATCGTACGTCTCGACACCGCTGAGATACTTGCCTCCTTCAACCATGCGATTACCACCAGCTCAAACAGCATCATGAATCGGAACAGGAACTTCCCCCCAAGGTACTGACACCATTCCCGGGGACGTCGGTCATTACCTTGGCAAACCGTGCCGCACTGCGGGCAGCTCAGTCGTGGTCAGAGCATAGGACACATAAAATTCATGCAACGTGTGGGATGTGAAAGTCGTCTTCAAGATTATCTTTGTTCCCCCTTCTTGATAAATCAACCCGCAAGCTCTCAGCAACCCTTGCCGCCGAAATCTTGACCGAATCCTGCGCCAAGTGTGCATAGCGGGCCGTTGTCTGCAGCTCACGATGTCCAAGCAGGCTACCGATCATCGGCAGGCTCTCCCCCAGGGCCAAGGCCCGGGATGCGAATGAGTGACGAAGATCGTGAATGCGAACATCCGGGAGTCCGGCGCGTTCCCGAACAATCAGCCAACCCCTGTTGAGTCCAGCCAGATGCTTGTTTCCCCTCCGGCTGGCAATCACCCAGGGATTGGCCCGATTCGAAGCGAGGTGCAGTTTTTCGAGTATTGACACTGCCGACGGCGACAATGCCACCTGTCTCGGACCAGACTTGGCGTTCCTCAAGCGGAGTTCACCCGCCTCGAGATCCACATCCTCCCAACGAAGCGTCAGTATCTCGTTTCGCCTGCACCCGGTCAGCATCAACAAATGATATGCGGCCACCGCACGCGAGCATATCCTCCCTTCAGCTTCCAGTTCGTTCAGCGCCTTGCCAAGTCGGTAGAACTCTTCCTCGGAAAGAAATCGTTCGCGATTCCGTTCAGGGTATTTTCGGATGAACCGGCAGGGATTTCCGCATTCGGATGCTATCCCCCAGCCTTCGGCTGCTTTGTGGATTTGGGATAGAAGATTAACGGTACGGTTTGCCGTGGTGGGCATCTCGTGAAGCTTGTACTGTAAAGCCGCGATCCTCTCCATGCCGATTGATTCGAAACATAGGTTTCCCAACTCGGGGAGTATGTATCGGTCCAGCAGGTTCCTGTATTTCGCTACCGTCGCGGATCTGCAGCGTACCTCCACATGCTCACTCATGTAGCGTTCCGCCAACTCGGCCAACGTAGGCGCGGCTGCCGATTTTAGCGCCTTAGCATTGGAACGGGTGGATGGAACCGGATTTCCTCCCGCCTTTGCCGTGGAGATCAATTGTGCCGCCTCACGCCTCGCCTGATCCGCCGAGACCATTCCATGCCGTCCTATGGTCATCCGCATGGACCTGCCGTTCGCCCGTGTCTGCACGATGTACACTTTCGAACCGGACGGATACATCCGTATTCCGAATCCCGAAAGTTCCCTGTCCCAGAACACCACCTCCCGATCAGACGCCGGAAGCCCCTCTACGATCTTCCTGGAAATAACGATCTTGTTTCCCATCAAGCCGCCTCTTCCATTTCTTTGTTTCGACTGGCTTTGCCGACATCGCATTCTTGACCGGCAGAGGCCTGGTCCTTTTCACTGGCAGAGATATCGAACACATCGCCGACGATGCTTTCAGCAACTTTGGCTGTCGAGAACCTGATTGATTCACGGGCCAGGTGAGCATACCTTGCCGTCGCATTGACATTCCGGTGACCGAGAAGCCTGCCGATCATCGGCAAACCCTCGCCAAGCGCCAGTGCACGCGAAGCGTAGGTATGGCGCAGGTCATGAAGCCGAACGCCTTCAAGGCCGGCGTGTTCGCGAATCCGCCTCCAGGAAGCGTTCAGATTGACCATGTGGGTATTGGGCCGCATTCCCGGAAAGACCCACGGACTGCCTGGAACGCAGTCCGGTATTCTCCCCTTGCCGGCTTTTCCAGGCTTGACTGAGCCATCACTGTCACTCATTGCCTTCAATTCCGCCAGGACTTCTGCCGCTGCCGGAGGCATCGGAACCATCCGTGGTCCCACCTTGCTGTCTCTCAACTGGAACTCCTCCGCATCGAAATCCACATCCTCCCAGCGAAGCGTCAGGATCTCGTTTCTCCGGCATCCGGTCAGCACCAGGAGCCGGACGGCCGCCGCGGCATGCCGGGAAGCGATGCCTTTCCCGGGTGCGATGTCGAGCGTCCGACCGAGCTGGGCGAGTTCTTCTGGCGTCAGGAACCGCTCCTGCCCTGCACTTTCCTTGTATCGGCGCACCGATTTGCACGGATTCCCGCCTAGCGGGCGCATCTCCCACAACTCCGCGAGGTCGAACATCTTCTTCAGGACATCCCGCGCGAGGTTCGCCGCGGCTGGCGTGTCGGAGAGCCCGTATTGCAACGACAGGATGTCCCTTGGTTCAACTTCCGATACGGCAAGGTTTCCCATCGTCGGCAGGATGGTTTTCTTGAGGATATGGCGGTAGTTCCTTGCCGTGGATTCCTTGGTGTACATCGATACGTATTCCCGCAGGTAACGTTCGGCGAGATCGTCCACCGTCGGCTCGACGGATTCCTCGGGCGATAGAGGCGTACCCGCCCTGATATCCGTAATCAGCCGCACGGCTTCCTTGCGCGCCTGGTCAGGGGATATCTTGCCATGACGGCCGATGGTCATCCGCCTGGACTTGCCGGATACCCGGGTCTGAACAACGTACACCTTGGCCCCGGACGGATAGACGCGGATGCCGAATCCGGGAATCTCCCTGTCCCAGAACACGGCGTCCCTGCCATTGACAACGAGGCGGTCCACGGTACGCTTGGATAAGGTTTTATACTGTTTCCCGGACATCTGATTTTTCTTCATCTCATGATGGTGCTTTTTTCTTTCCGCAGCTGCCGATCGGCATCAAGTGCTTGCGTATCGGACAATTACCGTAAGCATACCGAAAGCGGCTGGCCTAAAAACGGGACGTATTTAAGCGTATCGATGTCTGGAATACAAGAGGCGCAGGAGAACAAGCTTTAAGTTTTTATTATTTTAATACAATGTGTTATGTTAGACAAATGCGCCAAATCGTGCGGAACAGCAGTTCTGGCGAGAAGTGGCTAAAATAGCTGTACCAGACCCCGTTCAAAGATGTTCAAGCTGTTTCGATCTCTCAGCATCAAATCGAAACTGACATGGATTGCCCTGTCCTTGCTGATCATTCCCTGGATGGGCTACCAGTACGTACAGGAGATCCGCGGCTTCCTCCTGCGCAGCCAGCAGGACGCCCAGCTGCTGGCCGCCAACGGCATCGCCACGGTGCTCAACGACCGCTCGGAACTGTTCAATCCCACCACCGGGGTACAGGAACTGCTGGGGGCGAGGAACGACCTCTACGCCCATGCCCTGAAAGGCGCCATCCAGTTGGACGGCCAGGCCGAGGACTGGGGAGAGACCGTCGACCAGTTCAACTACTATACCGGCAGCACCACCTTCAGCTGTGACGCCGGAGATGACCCGGACAGTTTTTCCCTGGCCAACGTGATCGGCTATTCCGACGACGATCTGTATGTCCTGTTCGAAGTCAATGACGACGAGATCGTCTACCGCGACCTGAGCCTCCTGAAGCTTGACACCAGCGACCAGATCAGGATGCTGCTGCAGCTGCCCCGGGGCGAACTCCGCCACTACCTGCTCGTGGCCAGGGCTCCCGGAAGGATGAGCATCTATCTCGTCGACGAGAACTGGGAGCTGCCCCTCAAGGGCGAACCCGTCACGACGTTCATCGCGGAACTGGCGGAAACGCCCTGGGGATACCGTGTCGAACTGCGGATTCCGCGGAACATCATCGTGCGGCGCGCCCGGCTCGGCTACTTCGTGGTGGATGTGGACAACCCGGAATCCCGGCAGGTCGTCGGCACACTGTCCACATCTCCCAGGGAGGCGAACAGCAAGCCCGGCCAGGTCCTCCTCAACTCGCCGGAACTGACCAAGATCCTGAAGGCACTGGACCGGCCGCACTCGCGAATCTGGATACTGGACAACGACCAGCGTGTCCGCGCGGTGGTGGGCGGACTGTCCGCACCCATGGAAGAGACGCCGATCAACGACGCGGAACGGTCCTTTTTCGCGCGCCAGTACCTGCGCGCCGAGGCATTTTTCGACAGGCTGCTGAGACGGCCGTCCGACCAGTTCGTCGACGTGCCCAGGGATATTTCCCACCGGCCGGACAGGATCTTCACCCGCATTCTCAAGGGTGAGCCCATGGTGGAGGCCAGGCCCTCACTGGACGGCAAGGCCCAGATCATCGTCGCCGGTTATCCCATCCGTTCCGGCGATGAGATTCTCGGCGCCGTCATCATGGAGCAAAGCAGCAACGCCATCATGGCGGAGCAGTATTCCCTGCTGCGGAATCTCACCCTGGTGACGATTCTCGTCTTTGCATTCGTGCTGACCGCCCTGGTGATATTCACCTGGCGGCTGACGGTCCGCATCCGCAGGCTCTACACCACCACCGAAAAGGCGATCACTCCCGAGGGCCGCGTGATCGAGGACCGTATCCCGCAACGCTACTACCCCAAGGACGAAATCGGCGATCTCAGCAGGAGCATCACCAGCATGCTGACACGCCTGTCCGGTTATACACGCTACCTGGAAGGCATGCCGGACACCCTGGCCCACGAAATGAACAATCCCCTGAATGTCGTGTCCTCTTCCCTGGAAATACTGGAGAACGAACTCCCCGGCATCACCGGCAACAAGCACATGCAGCGGGCACAGAACGGCGTCAACCGGCTGCGTGCGATTCTCACCGCCCTGACCGAAGCGGCCAACCTGGAAGACGCCATGCGCGACGAGGCCAAGGAAAGACTGGACTTGGCCGCGCTGGTGGCGGAAGTGGTGGAGGGGTATCACAGCGTCTACGATGAGCACACCTTCCAACTGCAGGTCGGATCAGGGCCCCTGTGGATCGAGGGCAATACCGACCACCTCGCCCAGATGCTGGACAAGCTCGTGGACAACGCGGTGCAGTTCACTCCCCGCGAATGCCCCATCATCATCCGTGTGCGGGAGAATCAGGGTGAAGCTGAGATCATGGTGCTGAACGAGGGACCCACCATTCCGGACAACATTCGCAAACATGTCTTCGACCCCATGGTGTCCTACGGCAAGACCAACGCCAAGCAGTCCCACCTCGGCCTTGGCCTGTTCGTGGTCCGCCTGATCTCCGAGTACCACCACGGCACGGCTTCCATAGACAACCGCCCGGACAGGGACGGCGTGGGCGTCACGGTGTCCATCCCGAAGGCGGCATGAGGGGGCAGCGGCTGGTCACGGGATAGCCGGGCCCGGTTGCGGCCGGGGCATCGGCGGGATGCCCCCGAAACGGCGCGGAGCTACCAGCTGCCGATGGTCCAGCGCCGCATGTTCGGGATTTCCCCTAGTTCCTTCTCCTCGGTCAGCCACATCGAGTCCACCTCCCGGTTTTCATAGACTTCCGTGATGTTGTTGTCACGGTACACCGTGACCCGCTCCAGGCGACCGCCGATCCTCCATTCCCGGACCGTGTACTTCTCGTTTGCGGCCACCCCCTCCGATTCAGATTCGGCGGCGATATCGGCTGGCAGCTTGAGCCCGCTGGACTCATCCGTCCCGGACCTCACAACACCCCACATACGACTCAGTCAGTCTTGATCATTCCCATGG
>VYFM01000281.1 GCA_009842375.1 Candidatus Poribacteria bacterium
AACTATAATTGTATCACATCAATTCCACAAAAACCTCATTTGCTAAGAAAAGACCGCGCTGAGTGAAATAGAGATGTGTCTCATTTCGTTCTAACAACCCTAAATCCATCCACTTTTTGAAAGTATCCCCAAACGCGACATCAAGTTTCTCACCGAAACGTTGCTCATACTCAGCTAAACAGATACCTTCTCGTTTACGAAGTGCCAACATAAGAGTTTCTGCTTTCTCAACATGTCCAGTTAACCGTTCTATCTCCGAAATCGGCTTGTTCTGCTTGCGGAGTGCCTCAAGATATGGTGGGATGCCTCGGATATTGGTATAACGGACACCATCAATATACCCACACGCACCAACCCCTAAGCCGACATATTCCTGATTATTCCAATAAACAAGATTATGGTTCACCTCCCGGTTCGGTTTAGCGTAATTACAGATTTCATAGTGCGTATATCCGTGCGAAGTCAATGTTTCAATCGTCCATTGAAACATATCTGCTTCCGCATCTTCAGAGGGAAGAACGAGTTCGCCAGATTTCCACCACTCATAAAACGGTGTTGACTCCTCCATCACGAGATTATAGGCAGAAATATGTTCTGGTTTAAGTGAAATTGTCTCTCTTAATGTGTGCTGCCACGCATCCATAGTTTGATCCGGAAGTGCAAAAATTAGATCAATGTTGATGTTGTCAAAACCGTGTTCACGTGCTAAAAGATAACTCCGGAGGAATTCATCAACAGTATGGATTCTGCCTAATTGACGTAATGTCTTGTCCTGCATTGCTTGTAAGCCAAAACTGAGTCGATTTACACCAGCATTCTTCATCACATTGAGTTTTTCATTATCAATGGTCCCCGGATTACATTCCACAGTTATTTCAGCAGTGGAACATATCCGAAAATGTTTCTGCATGTCAGCAAATAACTTATCTAAGGCGTTGGCAGAAAGGATTGATGGAGTACCACCTCCGATGAAGATTGTATTTAGAGAAGAGGTTTGCTGTGCGTAAAGTGCCATCTCCAATTGGAGCGCGTCTAAGTATACTTTCGCTTGTTCCTTGTGGAAAGAATAGGTATTGAATGCACAATAGTAGCACTTTGTAGCGCAAAAAGGAATATGGATGTAGAGGGAAGAAGGCATTTCAATATTAGGTGTTAGGAAATTCCAATCCGATCCTGATTGCAGAACCATTATCAGCATAAGAGAAAGCATCGTTAATATCTTCAAACGGGAAGGTATCAGAAATGATTTTGTGGAAAGGGTATTTATGGAGCGTGCGACCAAGAAAATCAAGTGCCCGTGGAATTACCCAAGGTTCATAAACGATAACACCTCGTATAGTCTTACTACACCGGACGATGTTGCCAGGGTCAATTTCGGTTGGAAATCCAAGGTTGATGTTGCCGATCCATAGATAACGTCCACCCCACCGAAGCATCTCAATACCCTCTGCCAGGACGCGCGGAGAACCCACAAATTCTGCAACAAGATCGGCACCGATACCACTTGTCTGATCCAGCACATAATCAACTCGTTCCTTCATTTCAAGTTCATCTACGTTGAGCGTGTAATCTGCACCGAATTCCTTCGCAAGCGCAAGACGTGCCTTAAGCCTATCAAGTACAATGATTTTTCCTGCTCCCATCTCCCTTGCCACCGCAGTCGCATACAGTCCAAGTCCACCTGCACCTTGGATAACAACTGTATCTCCAAGCGTGATTCCGATCTGATTCAGTCCATAGATAACTTCCGATAACGCGCAATTGATTGGTGATACAAGTGCATCCGGCAATTCATCAGGCACTTTAAAAACCCAATGTCCTGCCTTCATGTAGTAGTACTCGCCGTACGCACCGTGGAAGTGTGGGAATTGTTCACTGGAGACACCGAGCCAATCTCGGTAGCGGTTTGGACAACCCGGCTTCCCGTTCAAACACACCCAACAACGTTGGCACGGCTTGAAATAGGAATAAACAATCCTGTCCCCTTCAGTTAGTGGTTGTCCAATGCTATCAAACTGAACATTTTGTCCCTTTACTTCAATGGTCCCGATCATTTCGTGGCCGAGTACTTGTGGAATACCACTTTCTATTTTGGGACCGTGCCCTCGCCAAAAATGCAAATCGGAACCGCAGATATTCGCCATCCGGATTCGCACCAACATGTCTTCAGCTGTTACAGATGGAATAGGATATTCACGGAATTCTAACGGGGTATGTGCCTGAGTGAAGATAGCAACCTTACCGGTTTTCATCAAATATCTCCGTAAGTTCGGACAGACACCTTCTCTTTTCTCATACAAGCACAACCGTTAATACTCAAGAAAATTGACAACCTTCCATTTTCCTTCAATATTTTCAGTCGTAATCACAACGTTTCGGATATGGGTTGTTGTGCCTACACGATTTTTGATTGTCAATTGATAGTTGAATAATACGTGTGTCACATTTTCAACTTCATTCGCTGTCTCTTTTCCGATTTGCTTATATTCTATCTTTGGCATTTCGGGGGCAGGCTCGTTTTGTGTTCTGACCTCTTGTAATCGTATGATTTCTGCTTCCAATTTCTCTGTAGCAAGCCCAGATGTTAGCTGAAGTGCTGTCTCTTGGTTCGCGAGTTTGTAGTAATTATATATAAAATCTTCAGTGACTGCTGGGGGTGTATTCCTATTTGAACACGCGATTAACAACAAGATGATTAGGATGGTATATCGTGGTTTCATCTGATCATTTTACTTTTTGCGAATCAGTGCTACGTTGAAGATTGGACGCTCATAATCGTGCGCCGGTCTATTCACAATATCCCCTAATGCCCACAATGCTGAGGAACTGCCACCATCAAAGTTTATAGCATTCTTCACACCAATGTCTCTAAAAAAAGAAGCCATATCATAAAGGGTCATCCCTAAACTGTGACCGGGACGCCTACCATCCACTACAATCAGAAACAACTTGTCTTCACTGAAACCCAAAGCACTTCTCGGATGCCGATCAGCACCGTTGCGGTGTCCGTAAGCACTGGCACCTCTGGTACGCGCAAAATCAATCAACTCAGGTTCAATTTCTCCATTTCGTAATAGCCGTAGATTCCCACCAATTCCTGCTTGAACTGTCTGCCATTTTTCTGGTGTGAGGGCAATCTCTAATTGACCTGTGGCAGATCTGGGTATCTTCCTAAACCATTTGTATCCTAAACTTGGCTCAATCGCAAGAACAATACCATCTGACGGAATTATACTGTTGCCACGGGAATTAACTGAAGTAACTGCAAAACGACTTTTGTATTTCCCTGTGAGTGGTAAGGTTAGTTTCTTGAGAGTGAATTCATAGCATCGACGTGTTAAAGTAGACCTACCAAAACGAGGTGTATAAAGGACTACGGGACACAACGAAGCACATATTTGGTTGATAGCATCTATTTCAAGAGTTTCTTCACCAATGTGGAGTTTGCCATTTAGGTGTACTGCTTCCAGTAGAAATTCACCATCAGGTGTGACCCCAAAACTTGTTTCTCCCCACGGTGAAGGGGGAGAATAACCCCACCTATTAAGCAATTTAGGAACACTAACAAGTTCTCCCTCTTGTATGTGAAGGTTGAAAAGCATCCCACCCCGTCCATATCCATCACTACGAATGCCAAAACTTCCATTAACACCTGCCAGAGACTGTATTCTTTTTTCCCTGAGTCTTCTCGTAACACCCGTGACAGTTTCACGTCCGATAATTTGTGAGTTGGCAAGACCCACATCAAATCCGAGGTTATCTACATCACGATCCATTTCTGCCACGTAAACAGCAGCATTTCCAACCCATGAATATTTGTATAGGCGAAATCCATCAGGCCATCGTCTGGTATCAAGGCTCTTCCTATCCTTAACAGATCTCGGACGCGTCTCCTTTGCCTGAACCGTATTGGATGTGGGAGGCGTTTCTTTCACATCAACCCGATTGGTAGATGGCTTGCTCTCATTATCCTCCAGCATCCGCATCACATTGAGAACTGTCATGAAAAGCAAGATCAGAATACATAATGCGATCAACTTATGCAAGGGGTTGCGATGGTCTTTTTTTTCGGGCATAAAATCACCTATAATTCATAGCGGTAGTAGCACACCTTGTATTTCACGGGTGTGGTTGACACGATTCTTTTTGGTAGGATATGGAAGGGTCCGTGCTTCTGATACCGCTATATGTTATTCTCAATTATATCTGATATTTGGCAATATTGCAAAGGGTTTGTCACAGTGGCATTCAATTGTCTCGCTTCAAGATTTTCAGAATCACGGATGGACGCTAAGTCAAGAAAATAAGAATGTGTCAAAAATGTCAAACTTTAGAGTATTTAGAGTCAATCGCACTTTTGATGATTGGACTATAATGCTATAGACCTATATCAACACTGGGTTTAGGACTTATTTATGACTAATATAATCAAGAATGACTCTAAAGTTGGACATCTTTCTATAAGTCAGATACTTTGTGAGATGAAGCCTTGGGACATCAATTCGTGTGTAAATTGCGTTTGGAAACCCTTCAACAAATGCGATTCAAGACAGTTGAATGGCTCTGGAGTTTGTCAAACAAGTCAAGGAATAGGATGATAGTAATGTCCCCGCTGTCTTTTATTGCATTTCGGGTCTATTGTGGACAATTATGGACCGGTTCAACTTTTGAATTTTCGCGCATTATTCGGGTCATTCTGGTTTTACAATTTTGAACATTACCTCACCGGGCTTGACATAACCCAGTTTTTTTCTGACAAGACGTTCCTTGGTTAAAGTGTCATTTTTTAGCAGTTCAACACGTTTTTTAAGTTTGTCACGGTCAATCTCAAGTCTTTGAAGTTCCTTTTGATAACTTTCTGCGACTTGCTGTGCTTCTTGCCAAGCATTATAGCCGTTCATAAATTGCTTCACGCTAACGATGAGTAAAGCTGAAGCAACAAGAAATAAAATTACGCGAAAGATACGCATAAAACTACCTTCAAAGAGTTTGATGGGACAGCACAAACACTGTCCCGATACCAACAGGTATTTAACGAAAATCTGCTAAATTATAAAAAACTTTTTTACCAGAAAAAATAGCACTATCACCGAGTTCTTCTTCAATACGAAGGAGTTGGTTATATTTACAAACACGATCTGTTCGGGATAGTGAACCGGTTTTTATTTGTCCAGAGTTAGTTGCAACGACAAGATCAGAAATTGTGGTGTCTTCTGTTTCACCTGACCGATGTGAGACAACAGCGGTGTAGTTGTAACGTCGAGAAAGTTCAATGGCATCAAGTGTTTCTGTCAACGTTCCTATCTGATTGACCTTAATCAGAATAGAATTCCCAATCTGTCCATCAATTCCGTGCTGCAAACGTGCTGTATTGGTCACAAAAAGATCGTCCCCAACAAGCTGCACCTTATCGCCAATTGCGTCTGTTAGACTTTTCCAACCATCCCAGTCGTTTTCGTCCATACCATCTTCAATTGAGACAATCGGATATTTTTTACAGAGTTCTGTGTAAAAACCAACCATTTCTTCAGGTGATTTGGTCGGTTGTGCCTCTGCTTTTAATTCGTAAGTGTTAGTGTCTTTATTATAGAATTCGCTTGAGGCTGCATCCAACGCTAATAAAACATCTTCGCCGGGGACATATTTAGCGCGCTCAATTGCTTCAATAATTACCGAAATCGCTTCTTCATTGGATCCTAAATCTGGTGCAAAACCGCCTTCATCACCAACTGCCGTGTTACAATTTCGTTCTTGCAAGACAGCTTTAAGATTGTGAAATATTTCAGTACCCATGCGGAGTGCTTCAGCGAAACTGCTTGCGCCTGCAGGCATCACCATAAATTCTTGGATGTCAACATTATTGTCGGCATGTGAACCACCGTTTAAGATATTCATCATAGGCAGCGGCAGTTCTTTTGCATTTGTGCCACCGATGTAGCGAAAAAGGGGTTGACTGAGTTCGTCTGCGGCAGCTTTTGCCACAGCAAGAGAAACACCTAAAATTGCGTTCGCACCGAGATTGCTTTTGTTATCAGTACCATCAAGTTCGCACATAGCAGCATCAATCTCATTTTGTGCAAATACATCCACCCCAGCAAGTTCCTCAGCAATGACAGTATTCACATTTTTAACCGCCTTCTGAACGCCCTTGCCTAAATAGCGATCTGAATCTTTATCGCGAAGTTCAACCGCTTCATGTTCACCTGTAGATGCACCTGACGGGACAGCTGCACGTCCAAACGCGCCAGATGCTAAATTAACGTCTACTTCAACTGTTGGGTTACCTCGTGAATCCAGTATTTCTCGTCCGTGTATATAGATTATTTCTGACAAGCTGCTTCTCCTTCCGAAGCGTATTCTTAAAATGATTATTCTTCAATGACTGCATCAGCAAGCAAATACGCCGATGCCAAATAGATAAGGCTCGAACCTATCAACATATTCAACCAGAAACCTTCCTCTAACCCACCTGTTACCAAAATAGAAACTGTGCATTTTGTGCCACCCATAATAATAGGAATCACAAGTGGAAGAAGTATGACAGAAAGTAGACTTTCGCCACCGTCTGTGCTTGTTGACATACACGCTAACAACACACCGACAGCACAAAAACCGAGTGTGCCAATACTAAGCACACCATACAGTTTTAGAACTACACCTACCGTAATCCCATCAAATAGATCGAAAAATTGGAGTGCGATGGGAGTTATTACAATTTCCAATAAGAATAGGAAAATGACGTTGCTGACAACTTTGGAAAGGTAAATATAACTTGCATCAACGCCTGTAAGCCGTATACCGTGTAAAGCACCGTGTGTCCGTTCATTTAGGAAAGAACGATTCAAGGTGATAATCCCAGCAAAAACAAATGCTGTCCAGAGTACACTTGCGGTTAATTTTCCGCGTTCACTTTTTTCTGGTGGAAAATTCGGTCCGAATGCAAAGGCAAAAATCAGGACAACAAGGACGCTGAAAACAAATATTAATGCCAACGTCTCTTTGGAACGGAATTGAAGTCCAAGGTCTTTGCGAATCAACGCGGCAATCTGACGGAGTGCCTTCATGTTAATCTCTATTTGAAAGAACTATCTACCTGCTTTCAGCCTCTCTTCGTACATCTGCACTAACGTTTTTTCAGAAATCTCATCTTGTCTTGCGATCTCCTCCAATTCACCATTTATCATAAAGAAAAATCTTGTGCCTATATGATACCCCAATTCAGTGTTGTGTGTTGTAATGAGTATGCCTTTACCGTTTTGTCTTTCCTGTGTTATACGATCCAGAACAAGCTGCTTTGCAGACGCATCAAGTCCGGAGAAAGGTTCATCAAATAACAGGATAGATGGTTGATGGAGGAGTGCTCTGGCAATCATAAAACGCTGCGTCATACCACGTGAAAAGATCTGTAGTGGTTCGTGTACAAATTGCTGTAAACCGACTTCATCAAGAAGCGTCTGACAGCGGATTTCTAAATTTTCAACACCATATATCTGCCCGAAAAACTTTAGATTCTCAAACGGGGTCAACGTTGGGTAAGCTAAATGCTCATGGATAATGACACCCAGCATTTTTCGCACTTTTGCATAGTCTGCGATTGCGTCTGTACCTTCGATCTCAAGTTGGCCAGAGGTTGGTCGGAGGAGTGTGGCAAGAATTTTGATAAATGTCGTTTTACCGGCACCGTTAGGACCGAAAATCGCAACTACTTCACCAGCGTTAATCGTGAGGTCTGCTTTTTTTACAACCGCACGGTGTCCGAAATGCTTCGTGATTTGGGATGCAGAAAGACGCATAGAGTGAGTGTATAGGAGAAAAATCCGATTATTGAACCTTGACGATACAAAAAGAAAGGGCAGGTTGTTATGCCTGCCCTAAACATTCTGTTTTACATCATGCGTTCGATAATTGCAGCCCCCTGTTCAGGGGTAATACCGAGGGGTTGATGTGCCATAGGACCGGCTTCCAAAACAGGTTCCATCTGATCCAATGACTGACGGCTTGTATCGTGATAGAATAAACCGAGTTGAGTATCATGTCCTGTTTTGACCGCTTGTTCAAGTGCCGCTGCTTTGTCACTTGTGTCATGATTTTCAAGAAAATTGACACGTTCCTTCCAATAATCGAATATTTCATCAATCTTCCATGTTATACAAGGACTAATGACATCAATAAAAGCAAACCCTTTGTGCTGCATGCCGTTATACATTAATTCTATGAGCTGGTCACGTTCAGAACTAAAAGCCCTTGCGACATAAGTAGCTCCAGCGACAATCGCTAATGCCACGGGGTTAAGAGGTGGCTCTATATTACCAAATGGTGTGCTATCTGTTTTCTCGTCAATTTGGGTCGTAGGAGACGCTTGTCCCACAGTCAAGCCATAAGTCTCATTGTTCATCACAACGTAGAGTAGGTCAATATTTTTCCGCATTGTATGAAGAAAATGGTTTCCACCGATACCGTATCCATCGCCATCACCGCCAGTCACGACGACATTTAATTCATGATTTGCAAGTTTTGCTCCTGTTGCTACGGCAAGTGAACGTCCATGCAAGGTGTGCATCCCATAGGTATTGATGAATCCGGGAAGATTAGATGAACACCCAATTCCGCTTACTGTGAGGTGGTCATGGCTACCACGACCAGTCTTTGCATAAGCATTTTGAAGTGCATTTAGTACACCGAAATCACCACAACCTGGACACCAATCTGGATTGACATTCCCTTTAAAATCTCTTGCTGTAGGTGCACCTTTTATAGGTCTTTCTTTTTTAGCCATCTGATTCATCCTCCTTTGTTATACAACTATTTCCTGGTATGGGACATAAAGTTCGGTTTTACCGATGAGTAGTTCGCGAACTCCATCAGCGATGTGGTGAGGCATAAAAGGTTCTCCATCATACTTTCGGATATGACCGTCTGCCTTGAAGCCTGTTTCACCTCGTAAGAACCGTGCGAATTGCCCCGTGTAGTTACACTCAACAATAATGGAACGACCCGAATTTGCAAGTACTTCGTTTACAACATCTTCGTCAATTGGGTAGAGCCATTTGAAATGTATATGGCTTGTTACAATACCGTCGTCATTTAACATCTGGACTGCTTCGCTAATGACACCGTGTGTGGAACCCCATCCAATAAGTGTTATGTCTGCATCTTCAGGTCCTTCAAGGGTTGGCGGTGGGAGATGTTTAACAATGCCATCCATCTTCCGCTGTCGTTTTTCCATAATATCACGGCGTTTGTGTGGGTTCGTAAATTCATCACTAATTAAACCACCATCTTCATCGTGGTCATCGGTAGCAACGACGTGTACGTGACCTGGAACACCAGGGATGGCGCGAGGAGAAACCCCGCTTTCAGTAATCTGATAACGCAAATATTCACCTTCCATTTGCGCGAGTTCAGTTATCATTTCGCCACGGTCAATTTCTGGTTGCCAATTGAGAGAATCTGGTTCAAATGTTGTATAACCTTCTCCGAGCATAAGATCAGAAAGGACCATACCGGGACACTGAAACTTGTCAACAAGATTAAATAGTTCTGGTATAGTATTAAACCCATCAATGATACTGGTAGGGGCAACAACTATTTTCGGAAAATCACCTTGACTGGCACCGAGTATTTGCCACAAATCTCCTTGCTCTGTTTTCGTTGGTAAACCGGTAGAAGGACCGCCGCGTTGTACATTAACAACAACAATCGGAATTTCCATCATACCTGCACTACCGATTGCTTCGGACATAAGTGCGAATCCGCCGCCCGATGTTGCACACATAGCACGGCATCCTGCGTGTGCGGCACCGATAACCATGTTGATGACACTGATTTCATCTTCACATTGCCGTACCATAATGTTCAGATTTCGTGCATTGGCTGCCATCCACCGTAATACACCTGTTGAAGGGCTCATCGGATAGGCAGCATAAAATTTTACTCCCGCTGCCGCAGCTCCCATTGCCATAAGTGCATTACCTTGACCAAAAGCAAGTGGTGTTTCTTGTTTTTCTAACTCAACATTAAAACCAGTGAAGTTATCAATAGCGTGTTGATAACCGGCTCTTGCAACAGTGATATTAGCATCAACAGTTTCTTGTCCTTTGCGTTTGAGAAGCACACTAATGAGTATCTCCTCAAGCATATCTAAATCTGATCCCACCAGATGCAATGCGGCACCAAGCAAACATGTATTCACACATGTTCTCTGTAATTTTCTATCCTCAATTTCGCTGGAGTATTCTTTGTAAGGAATCGGACACAATTGGATATCGTCTCGTTCTGGTTCCTTTTTAACATCATCACTGTTATAGATAATTGCGCCACCGGGTCTGACATGTGGTAGGTGTTTCTCTAAACTATTTCGATCTAGTGCAATGATCAGGTCAATCTTATCACCGTGGTTCGTAACTGGCTCAGAACTAATTCTGATGGTTAGGAAGGTATGTCCTCCACGGATAAGTGATTGATAAGCACTATAGGCAAAGACATGAAGGCCATGTCGAGCACAGATTTGACTTAAGTTCTTTCCTACTGTTGCTATCCCTTGTCCGGGTGCTCCTCCTATAGCAACTACAAAATCGTACTTAGCCATCTTGGCTCCTTTCAAATTGTAGACAATTTGCTCAATTTATTATTATATTATTAATTCGCGTATTCTTAACTAAGTTCGTAAAATTTCCTTTGTAAACAATCCTAATGTTCTTCTTTTTGTAATTATACAATATTTACATGTCGTTTTCAAGTTTATTTAAGGTCATAATACCCACGTAGATTTCTTGCTAATCGTGTAGACCTTGTGTAAACTACGACCTAAGGTGTATTAACGTTCACTCAACGACCTAAGTGCTTCCTGTGCTTCTGGTGTTCCGATTTGGTCTAATGCAAAAGCTACATGGTGTTTAACACGCTCGGATTCATCTTCAAGTGCTTTGATGAGTGCGGGTACGGCTTCCGCTGCCGCTTCACCCATTTTAGATAGTGCGTAGGCAGAATAAGTTCTCACCTCGTCCTCAGGATCGTCCAACGCCTGAATAAGTGCAGGTATAGTGCTAACTGCTGTCATCCCCATTCCACCGAGTGCGCGAACAGCATATTCACGGAGTTCTTCATTGAGTTTGTTATTTAATGCTTCAAGCAAAGTAGGTATTGCCAGTTCACCCATACGTGTAAGTGTACTGATGATCGCATAGGCTTGATGTTTGGGGGCAAGTTCGATTTCATCCACAAGAACAGGGATAACCGGTTCTCCGATTGCTGCCAAAACATCACTAGCTTCATCCGCGACATCCGAAAGATTGTGGGCAAGTGCCTCAATTAGTTGTGGTATAGCGGGTTCCCCAATAGCAATCAGTTCTTTTTTTGCAGCATCACGCAAATCGTCGTCAAAATCCTCTAAATCTTCAATCAAGTCTGCAATATGCTGTTCATCACTCATTCAATCAAATCCTTACATATAGAAAATAACCGGTTAGGTATCTATTCCTCGTTCTTTACATTGGTCAAGGATTTCAGTAAGACGTTCTGTCTGTTCCTTACGTAAACGGTTGTAGACCCGTTCTGAAATACCCTTGTTTTCGTTCATTGTATCAAGAAGTGTTATGAATTCAAGACGTGTAGTGCGTGCATGTACAAGGTCATCATCGGTGAGTTTGCGCAGCCAACCCTCATCTATTGATGAAGATTGCGATGCATCGGATTCAGTAGGTGGTCGACGCGTACCACGGAGTGTAAATATCGCCGCGACAAGGAATCCACCTGCAAGGGCAGCAGCAATTGCTATAAATATTATCTGCCCGATATTTGAACTCACTGTTCTACTTTGTTGTCCTGTTAATTGTTGATTTGAAAAAGCTAATCTTAAATCCGGTGTTTTTCCGATTTGGAATCCATTTTCAGGCGATGCTTCATATTTCGTATAAACAACACCATGAAATTGTGTGCGTCCCACAGGCTTAAATAACTTAGACCGTGGGGCAATGTTGATGCCTTCGGGGACCATAATTGTTAAGTGATCTGTCCGAAAATGCATTGGTCGGGAAAGTTGTATGTCTCGTCCTGTAGCGTGGAAGGTGTATATAAATCCGCCTTCCAATTCACCGGGTTTTAACGGATCTGTCAGTATTGCATGATCAGCGTTAGCATTAAGTTTTAGGTTTTCGGGGGAAAGTGATTTGAATTGCTCATGTCCCTTTGGTAAGGCAAAATAGAGGCTGACTGTTTCATTGTTTTGTTTCATTTGGAACGGTAAGGTGCTTGTATTTTCAACAACAAATACCTCAATAATGGACAGTATACCTTTTGCTATATCGTCATTGGATGCAAAACCGAGAGCAATGCTATATGTTTTTATTCGGATCTGTGCTGGATCGTCTGTTACTCCACCTATATTGATGTCAACAACAAGGTTTGGCACAAATGAAGATAACACCAAATCCTTTTCCTCGTATTCGGTGTTATCGTAGGTTGTTGTTATTGAGTAGTGGGTCTCAAATTCAATCGGTAGTTTTTCAAAATGATAATGTCCGTTTTCGTCAGTTTTTGTTTCCTGTTGCGTGACACCATCCCTTTTATGTATATTGAGAGTTACAGGGTGATTTGCTATAGGTTCGTTCAACTTTCCATCAATCAGTGCCCCATGAATAATACCACCTTGGTTTTGAGAATGTGTGACGGGAAGGATTAAAAGAAATGCAAGTGTTACTATCAACAGATTAGCAAAACACTTAACGATTTTAGAACGATTTGAAGTATGATATTTCATTGTGGTAGTGTATGAAGGAAAGTGTAATTTCATTATCTGTCTTTTTGTCGTTTGAACTTCTCAATTTCAGCTTCTACATCTGTCTTAGCCTCGGCTTCCAACTGGCTAACAATTCGAGCCGTTTCTTGTAACAGTGCGGTCCGTAATTCCTTGTAATCTGCTTCTGAAAGTTTTCCTGTTTCATAATCTTCATCAAGGTCAGCTAAGGCAGAATAACTCTGTTCACGTTCAAGAGCGAGGGTTTGCATCCGTGCTTCTGCGGGATCAATATCTGCAAAAGACCCCATACTTTTGAATAAGGGATATGCGATATATACCGTAACCACAATCCCTAAGATAACAAACCATACAAGTACAAGCACAAAAGGAATCATAACTACCTCTAATTTTGTTCCTTGTATTTTTCAAGTTCTGCTTCAATCTGTTGTTGAAGTTCATCGGAAACCTGATCGGAGGGTTGCGTTAAAGTTGACTCATTTCTGCGAAATCGTTGTAACACAACATAAACCACACCACCAATAACTATCAGTATAACCGCAGGCATAAGATAGGCAAGAAGATTGATGCCTTCTGCTGGCATGATCGCAGAATACCTGGCTCCATATTTTTCAAGATATTCTGTTCGAATTTCCTCAACGGTTTTACCTTTCATCAGCGCGTCTCGAAATCCTATTTTTTCGTATTGTGCGGTTCCACATTGACAGATTTCATAAGTCATACGTTCACACCCACAATGACAATAAAGTGTCGACTCCAACTCACGCATTTGAGATTCAATATCCCCACTATTTACAGTTGTCTTCTCTTCTGTCTGAACTTGTGCCATAGCAGTAAAAGCAGAAAAAAATATGTAAATAAGCATAAAAGCAATAATTACAGGAGTTTCAGGATTATATAAGATTCGGATTATCATTGACTGCCCCTATGCTTTAGAGGTATTCGTTGGATGCACAGATTTCTGAGCTATTGCGATAAGTCCACCCAGTACCATCACAGCAACTCCGATCCAAACAACCCTAATTAGTGGATTGTGGTATACCGAAACGTTGACATCAGTGTTGCTATCAATATTTGATGGTAAAGGACCGAGGACGACATACAGATTATTTAGACCGATAGGATGTATAGCTGATTCAATCGTATCTTGATCACCTTGTCCAGCTGTAAAGTAATAATGACGTGCAGGTCTCATGGTGGTCACCTGTTTTCCATTCTTTTCAACCTTAAATTCAAGTTCTGACCGATCATAATTATCGTGTTCTTCCTGAAGTACGTTTTCTAATGTCAGTTGATAGGATCCTACCTTCATTGAGTCGCCAAGGTTTAGACTATCTGATTCAAGAAGAAAATATCCCTTGGAACCCATTATCCCTATGTAGACAATCACGATACCGATATGGATAATATAGCCACCATACCGACGTTTGTTACGCTGAATAAGAAGCCACAAGCCGTTAAGGAAGGAACTCTCCTGACGTTTAGCACGGAGCTTAGCCCCACGATAAAATTCGCTAGAGATCGCAGCAAGTACAAACACGCTGGCAAAAACACATAGCACTGAATAAATCGGGATTGATTGTGTGCTGAATGGTTTGCTGAATGTAAGGAATCTCCAAACTTGTGTTGATATATTTGCCCCCGCAGTCTCAACAACATAAGCAGTAAACATAACTGCATTTGCAGCAGCCTTGGTAGTGGCTTCAACAGCAACACTAATAACAGGGGCAGCAGCAGTCGTCAAAAAAGCCGTAGGGAATTCAACAACAGCATGTGCTCTGTAAGCAAGAAACATCCATGCAGCGACCGCTCCTATCAAACCGATAAGAAGTGGCGATACAAACATCCGTCTGAAGTTGTTCGGTGTAATCTTTTTCCACGAAATAATAGGACCAGCACCCGTTAAAAAGAGAAGAAGTAATCCAGGGATAATAACCACTTTGTTGAAAAATTCTTCAGGGACGGATGCTTTTTCCCCTTGAATCGCTTCAGATATAATTGGCCATAACGTTCCCCATAGGATAATCAAGGTCAATCCTACAAAGAGCCAATTGTTCAGAACAAACGCACTTTCTCTGGATAAGAGGGATTCGAGTCGGTTAGCACTTTTAAGCCGTTGCCAACGGTATACCACGAGTCCGATAACTCCAGTAGTTGAAGCAAAGATAAAACTTAAAAAATACCAACCAATATCTGATTGTGCGAATGCGTGTACCGATGAAATAACCCCACTTCGAGTAATGAATGTTCCTAATAGCGTAAATTGGAAGGCTAATGTAATTAGGAGTATGTTCCACAGTTTGAGCATGTTCCGCTTTTCTTGAATCATCACAGAATGTAGATAAGCGGTGCCGAGTAACCATGGCATAAAGGAGGCGTTTTCTACTGGATCCCATGCCCAATATCCACCCCAACCGAGTTCCTGATATGCCCAATGACCGCCAAGGGTAATTCCGACAGTCAAAACGATCCATGAAAACAGCATCCATCTTCGGGAACGGAGTACCCAATCGTTTCCTATTCTACCCGATGCAAGTGCACCAACAGCAAATGCAAATGGCACTGTTAAACTAATCCAACCTATATATAATGTAGGAGGATGAAACGCCATGCTGGGGGTCTGGAGAAGTGGGTTCATCCCTTGACCGTCAACTTTTGCATGCCCATCGGGAAACCGATCAAGTGGGTTGTAAACTCCTTCAACTAAACCAGTGACAAGGACAATGAAGAAAAGTTGGACAATCGCGATGGGAATTAGGGAGTACCCTACAAGTGTATCAGTCTCTTTTCCGTTCTGCCAAACAACGATTGCCCCAGCAAAGGTTAGCAACCAAAGCCAGAAAAGCAGGGAGCCGGACATGCGTCCCCAGAGAGCCGTGAACTTATAGAGGAGGGGTTGGGCTGCACTGGATACCTCAACGACATACATCATTGAGAAATCATCAGTTATAAATCCAAAGACTAATGCGCTGGTAGCAACACTTATTAGACCAAAAGTAGCAATAACAGCGTTCCTACCACTCTTGACAATGTTAGGATTTCTTATGTGTAACCCAATGAAGAGTGAACCTATTGCCCATATCGCAGTGAATACGGAAAGGTATATCGCTGCTTGACCAAGTTCAGCTGCAACACTTTGTATGCCTACCACAAGGTTCTCAATGAACATATTGATCCTCTAATTTTTGACCTTTGTTCGGTATATCAAACGTTAGTAAGAACCATCGGTAGTTTTGGCGCTTTCCGCACCTTCGTATTTAGAAGCACATTTTGTCGTTAACTTAGTAGCGACAATCAAGTTTTGCTGGGCATCGTATTTCCCCTCAACAAAAACGCTACCACCATCTGTGAAGTTGTCGGGTTTTAGCTGGTTATATATTACGTTAACTTTCTCAGTGCCTTCTCCTTCAAGTTCGCGCACGGCAAAGGTTAACTCAAATTTAGCGGTATCCCAGGTAGAACTCCCTTCTGAAATGGCTCCAACAAGCTTAACTTTTTGATTTGCCATTGCATTAGCA
>VYFM01000514.1:0-9867 GCA_009842375.1 Candidatus Poribacteria bacterium
TGGTAAGGCTGATACGCATATACTATCAGATTTACTATTACAGTCTATATATTCTTCTATAGGAGAAACAAATGAAACGAATATGTTTTCTTATGTTAACAATAACATCCTGTTTATGTTTCGTGTTTAGTTTTACAAATCTGGCATCTGCTCAAGGCGAGGCTAATGTAAAAGGCGGTCCTTTGAAAGAAGCTGATTTTTTCACTAAACCACCAGGCACAGTAGACGAAGACCACTCTGGTTTTGACACATGGATCAGCAAGTGGTATGGACCTGATGGAAATTACACAAATACTGGTGGTCCAGGAAACGTTATAAGAAGAGATCTCATTGACGAAGGCACTGATAGCAAACTGACACAGGTTACACTATCTACACTAGCCGGTTTGCAGAAAACAAAAAATATGGATGAGATTAATTGGGGAGATGCTAACGGAGGTCCTCGAAAATGGACTGTCTTTGAATTAGATCCTAATAATGCCTCTAACATGAATAGGGATGGACCTGTCGATAACATTGACATCTACGGTATCCTTGTAATTGATGCACCGAAGGCGATGACGTCTGTAATGTCACCCGCCCACGATAATAATGCACAAATCTGGATTAACGGCGAAAAATGGTATTATCACCCCGATTGGACCGGCGGCGCAAAAAGGGTTGACTACAACGTTGAAATCAAGCTCGAGAAAGGTGCTAACGTGTTGCTATACCGGGTAAGTGAAGGTGGAGGAGATGCTTACATGAACATCCATTTTGACGATGCCACACATGATACCGTTGACATCTATCCTGATGCAGCTACAAACAAACAGGAATTCTTCCAGGAAATAGATGGAGTTTTGCCTGTACAACCGGTTGGTAAGTTGACTACCATTTGGGCAGATATTAAGCGGAATTAATCTACAACCCACTCTTTTTCTATGACTTATCGCTTGGTGAATAGGAATAATCTATTTTCCTATTCACCGATTTTAATTATAGAACTCATAGCGAGTAACATCTATGAATCATTGAAAGTAACCCGATAGTTTATCATAGAATAAGCTAAATACCGACGAACTGGTGGAGAAAATCAACAGACTGCTACGGGAAAAGGATAGAGTAGCCGTCGCAGCAGAACTCTGAAGTAGCTGTTTTATCGCACCCCACTGCGTTTGCATCTTACCTTTAGGTGAAACAGAAAGCACATCATCACTGATCCAATCTACCGTAACATCATCTTGTTCTGTATCGGTCAATTGTGTCAACGTGCCTGTATCAATATGGTATTTGTAGATATTCAGAATAGGGTAATCTTCTTGTTTCGGTGGTGGTTCGTTTATCGGATACTTATGTGCACTGAATACAATGTATTTGCCATCCGGTGAAAAGGCAGGGTAACGATCATTTATCCCTACAGGCGGTGCGGTGATCTCTCGCATACTACCGCCATTGGCATCCCTCAAATAGATTGAACTACGCACAGTATACACAATGGATTTACCGTCTGGCGACCATCTGGGAGACCGTGCCCGCGATTGATTCGTCAACAGCGTGACGTTGCTACCATCATCGTCCATGACGTAAAATCCATCCGTGGGTGTTATTATATTAAAACCGGGCACCTCTGAATTGAAAAGAATTTTGGCATTTGCTTCTATTGAAACAAAAAAAATAGGAAAAAACTGAATATACATGCCGTAAGTAAACGCATTGTGTGCTCCTTTGGTTGTGGAAGGGAATGCACATCCCCTTCCATAGCAGAATTTATCAATTGTCGTTAATATCAAAACTTGCTGAACCTACTGCGTTCCAAGTCGCCACACCCACAAAGATGCGGACGTATCCATCACCTGTCCATTCATCCTCACCCGTTATCTTCCCTATATCTTTTGAAGGACTGCCGGACGCACCATAAGATTCATCTTGCTCAATAACATCTGGCGGTGGTGTCTCTTCAGCAGGTTGCCCTTGTTGCACCATTTTTATAGACGGTGAGTCTAAATTTGCCTGTCACATCCCGATCTTGATTTGTTGGATTATATCCTAAAATGTGACCAGACATGTTGAGATTACTACCGTCATAGGTGATATTATAGAGGTAGGCGGCACCGTGCACACCATGACTCCAGCCATCGTCTACTACAGGTTTGTACACGCTGAAAGCATGGTTCGCAGTATCATCCGAGGATTCCACAAACTGCACGACTGCCCTGATAACATAATTTTCGCCTTTAAGACTGCCCACAAATGAGCCAAGATCAACATTCACAAAGGTTACACCCTCGCCATGCGTACTGGTCATTACATAGTTATTGTTTACATGCCAATCTATAAAGTGTATGTCTTCATCCGTTGATAAATGCGCGGAGACGTTCGCACCATCACCCCAATCATTAGGGACAGATGCAGACAACGATGTAATAGAAGCAGCCTCACTACTTACAACACCCATAAGCAATAGAACAGCGATTACCACTGCAATCAAGATTGTCTTGAACTTTAATTGAAACATTTGTTTTTCCTCTTGGCACACTAAAAGAATGCCGGTATTTTAACAATCAACATCTGGGATGCCGTTGATTTTTTCACTATCTAAGATTAATAAGTGATTTGAAGGAGGTGTACTTCATTTGAGCACGACTCCTATTTCTCTCTACTTACTATATTCGTTTTCATCAAGAAATCTTTAGTACTTTTTCAGTTTTGTTGGACAATGTAACGTAGACATTCTTATTACTGTCCTCATGTGAAGGCAGTATACGCATCTAACGTGCTGCTTTTAACCTTAGAATCTGATACAGATTCACATAGTGATAAGGAATTTAGCTACCAAGACTTGCTGTTTCATACGTATAAACTCCTTTGGTAAATCGTTCATACGAAAAGTTCAATAATGATTATGATCTTTAACTGATCCGTTTACTCCGCAATTTGGAGGGAAGTAGTTTTTGACTTTACACTCTTTATAGACGATACACCAGCCCAATATCTGAAACGACGAAGTAATAAATCCTGTATACCGTCCATTATAAAAAAAGCATCTGGATACAAAGGATCAGCGGTTTACTCCTATCTGCTAACGGTATATACATACCAAAAATAACACACACCATAACGATGTTGATAGGGTTGTTACCCATGAATTGATTACATATTTAAACAATTGCACCTAAAGTGCCATCCATGCCACAGTTTGGTTGTTATGTTACACTTTCTGCGTAGCATTCCTGCAATGAAATATATTATGTTTCATCTAAAATTCACAAAACTAATTGAAGTTATAGGGTTATAGTAAATTTTACAAAATCATTCAGTTTTAAGTTTCCTCAACGCCTGTTATGAAAGTTGTGACTGAGAGGACACTCTTACAGAAGAAAGGATTTGAGTAATAACTCACTTCCATTCGAAAAAAGGAGTTGTCAAAGACTAATCGAGAATGTTGCAGTTTTACCCATTATATGCTAAAATGCATATACAACACATAACTATCATTTAGGAGACAGGCATGTCATCTGTTGCAGCCGAAAAATACATCACACCTGAAGAATACCTTGCAGCGGAGCGCAGAGCAAAGGTCAAAAGCGAATATATCTATGGTGAGATATTCGCGATGTCTGGGGCAAGTAACGCACATAACATTATCACGGTGGAAATAACCACTGAACTGAACATCCAATTAAGACCTCATGGCTGCTTCGTTTACAGTGGGGATATGCGTGTTCGCACAAGTCGGACAGGTTCCTATTTCTACCCAGATGTCGTTGTTGTGTGTGATAAACCACGTTTTGAAGATAATGTTTTTGACACCCTCTTGAACCCTACACTTATTGTGGAGGTGCTTTCACCATCAACCGAAGCGTTTGACAGGGGCGAAAAATTCGCACATTATCAGGAACTTGTGTCCTTGCGAGAGTATATCCTTGTATCACAAGATAGAATGCGTGTTGAGCACCATCGATTGGTTGAAGCACAGTGGATAGGAAAGATATTTGAGGCACCGGAAGATGTTCTGAAGTTCAACTCAATTAATTGCGAATTGCCACTTCAGGATATATATACGCGCGTTTTATTTTCTGATTGAAGCATCGTTAATTTTCAAATCTTTAAATGGTTTTCCGTCAGCATCCGTAATTCGCAAATGGAATCCCCAATCTATTTCCTCATTGCAAACCTTGACGAGAATGGCATTTTTGCCTGGTTTAAGCGTTACCGGAATAGTGTGCCTGTCAAGTATTGCAGCTTCAGCGTTAGTAATCGTGAACACTTCTTTGCCATTTAGCCATATTTTTGATTGGTCATCACTGCTAAATCGGAAAAACACTTCTCGTTCATCAGAGGAGGTTACGGTTGCTCATGCGTAGGAAACACACCAATTGACGTTACTACCAAGATCAATAAAGCCATCGAAAACATCAAAGGTTTTGCGTGCGTCATCACTACCGAATTTGACTTCAATACTTGGCTTGAAGCCTTTTTATGTCCACGGCTGTCTGTCTCAGACTGGTGGTTCTTGATAATGCCAAGATCCACAAGACGCATCGGACCCGTGAGTTGATAGAAGCATCGGGAGCAGAGGTCCCGTTTTTGCCACCTTATTCACCTGACTACAATCCGATTGAACACGACTTTGCCAATATCAAACGGCTTAGAGAATATAATGCAGATAGAACCATTGATGAAGTTATAAACATGTATCATTAACTCTAAAGTTTACTATAAATTGTAAGACACAGATGCAGCACAATGTCCTACTTCTTAATAACCATTTTTCGAGTCGTCAATGGTTCAGAAGTACTCAATTGGTAGAGATAAACCCCTGAAGCCAACCTTTCACTCAAATCATTACGACCATCCCAATAAGCAGCGCGAGACTTACCGATGTAGTATCCCGCCGGTTGAAATCCGAGATCCAGATTTCGGACAAGTTGTCCCGTTGATGAATAGATACGAATTGTGACCTCGGTATCATTTGCCAACTGATACGGTAACCATGTTTCTGGATTGAACGGGTTAGGATAATTAGCAAGCAGTACAGTCCGTTTCGGGGTTAAGTTAGCAGGCGTGAGTCGAAGTTCCGTGAACGCTCGGTGAACGTCTGTGGCACTGATTTCGTGTTGAAATGTGCGAATCAGTGCTCCGGTTGTGTCACGTACTTCGATCGTCAACGTGTCACCAACAGAGACAACAGCTTGACGGTTCATATCTGCCCAAGCAGCATGAAAATTGTTACTCTCAACCGCCTCAGCGACTCTGGTGTGTCCATTATAGACAGTGAGCTTCATACCACTGATACCTTCAAGCTGTGCCCGGAGGACAAATGCCCATGTCATCGGAATTGAGGGCTGCATCGGAGCCGCTGCTGTCGCGGTAGTGTTTTGCCAAGCACTACCGCTGAAATTGATAGTCTTTGGTGTAGGAACGTTGATAATGTATCCCATTCCACCTTCAATTGCAAATCCGTTACCGATAGAATTTGCTGTCCATCCGATAAACCTTTGCGCAGTGGTATCTAATCCAATAATAATAGTCGCGCCGGTTTTTTCCATGAAAGAATGCGCTGTGTCCGGTTCGTTTGGCATCAGCGGTAGACTGATCATATTCAAACCGGCACTGAGTGATATGTCATAAGTGTCCTCACTTACCACTGGGGCAACAAGGCTATCGGTCCGGAATGCAAGGTTCTGAATACGTTCATCGTTCTCGGTGTCAACATCTGCAATTGTAAACGGGACTTCAGAGAAGTTCGCCGCAAGATATTCTGCAAACGCGTCTTGCTCTGTGCCGGGAGCAGCAAAAGTTGCTTGTCCACCGGACTGCTCCTCTGTCATCACTTCAGTAAGGTCAACGCGATTCGTATTCGGGAAATTAGCGTACGGATAACTATCTCCACCATCAACAAGGAAAGTGATCGTGACCATTCGGAAAGTGCGATCCTCATCTCCCACGATTTCACCATCCTGGGCGATTGTGTCCATCGGATTTCCAGCTGTGTCAACAATAACAAGCGACTGAACCCTTGAACCCGCTGGCAGTGAAGTATCAAAACTGAACGCCATTCCTGCGATTTGCGGGAAACGACCGGGGATTGCGTCTTCACCAGAAGCACCGACTGCGTGTTCGATAACTTCAAGCAGTTCCGCTGCGTTTAAGGTCAAAAGTGTCAATCCATTGTTGAATCGAAGTGTGTTTTCAATGTCAATCTGTGAGATTTGACCCATTGCTTTACCAACCAAGGCATTTGCGGGTGGTGGGAGCAATTCTCCATAGGCAGTCACGCCAATTGAAGCGCGAATGCCCCCACCATTTTTCAAAGATACAAGGACGCTTGGATCAACCCGTTTCCCCGCGGCAAGATTTGCCTCGGCGATCAGGTTGCCGATGTTGGTTTCCTCCGTGCGGACAGAGCCACGGTTTCCATTCAGATAGACACTCGTTTGTCCAAAGATATTTCCGTCCTTTGCAACCACAACATTCCGGACTGCCTCTATGATTTCAACCACACGTGCTGAGGGTTCCGCATTGCCTGTGTCTACAACACCTTGTTCGTCGGTAACGAAAGCACCGCTGACTGCAGTGTCAATTGATTCAGGAATTAAAACACCTGCAGTGTCAAAATCAACGACTAACCGTCCAACGTATCGGTAATTCCCATCTGTACCGACGATCGCAATCGGTTCGCCTGATGCGGATTGCGTCAAGATAGGATAGGGGCGGTCTGCCATATCACCTACATGGAGACGATCCGTTTCATCGGCGAGGAGTGTGTTTGAACCGCCCGCAATGATAATGTCAACATCCTTGATGTGTGCTGCAATTTCCTCATCAAGGCTAATCTGTTGAAGGTGTCCGGTAAGAATAATCTTATTGATGCCTGCTGCTGTTAATCCATCAACGGATTCTTGAACGATAGCTGCCAGTGCCGCCATATTGTTCGGATCTTCCGGTGCAATTCTGACGTTCCCAGGTAAAGATAAGCTGCCAAGTCGCGGTGTTGTCATACCTACTACACCGACCTTTTCTCCAGAAGGTATGGTGATGACTACACTCTTGGTAATACTATTCGGAATGGTACTCGCTTCCTGTCCCGGTTCAACAACAAGGGAAGCGAGATTACTATCAAAACTAAAATCTAAGTTTGCGCTCAAGAATGGGAATGCTGTACCGACGTAATCTCTATCTACTGCAATCAAACTCGCAAGTGTACCAGTGCCTGCGTCAAATTCGTGATTTCCAAGTGCAGCTGCCATGAAGCCCATCGCGTTAAGCATGAGAATATCGGCGCGTCCTGAACCTTCTCTCCCTAATACTTCACGAAGACTCTGGTGATTACCAGCTGCAAAAAACGGACCGGGAATATAACTATCGCCAGCACCGATGATCACTGTGTTTTCGACCTCGGCTTTGAGTGCATTTAGCACCGATGAGAAGCGTGGTGCGTTTTCAAGTGCCTCAATACCACCCTCCATGTCTGCCGCATGGAGCAGTTGCAGCCTCGTTTTAGACATGAGGGTCTCTCCGTTTTGAGAAAAGGCAGGCGTGAGAATGCCTAACAGTAAAATCAGAAAAACTATTTTTGTAATATGGGTTTTTAGTCCTATAACATTTGGAACGAAAAGTTCCTTATTCTGCATTAGAAAATACTCCTTATCAGACAATACTTTCACCAAAAATGATTGAATAAATGGGACCGTTGTCCTAAAGTTATACCAGTCTATGAGTGTTAACCAAAGACTTTCTTATCTCTAATTCTTTGGTGTCAAACCCTCGTGCTTTAACACGGGGATGTAGACATCGCAAAACCCCTTGACTTTTAGTGTGATTATATACTTAATTTAAGTTGCACAGACACTTATGTCACTTTTGCAACTTCTACGGCAGGGCATGCCGAAAGTTACGCCTGTGGAGTCCAACTAAGACTACAATCCGAGGCACGAGAGACGGAAGCAGGAAACGCCATTTCGCAGCAAAACTGCTAATGTGAGAACGAAGAATCCCCACACTTTAGCGGGGGAGTATGTCAACCTATGGTTATGGAGTAAATCGTGTGTGGCACCTCATCGTCTAGCATTTGTGCGTAATAAAGATCCCGTGTCCTCCGCGATTAAGATAATCACTTCAACATCAACATCTTCCGCGTAGCAGAAAAATCGCTTGCTGTGAGCGTATAGAAAAACACACCACTTGCAACTTTCTCACCGAACTCATTTTTGCCATCCCAATACGCCGCACGAGAACGATTCTGATATCGCCCCGCAGGCTGATGTCCAATTGCCAACGTCCGCACCAATCTACCGTTCAACGTATAAATAGACAACGTAACCTCTGCATCTTTTGCCAAATGATAAGGTATCCATGTTTCCGGATTAAACGGGTTCGGATAGTTTGGTAAGAGTAAAGTCACTTTCGGTGTCAACACATTGAGGAGTTGTTCCAATACGTTAACACCCAGTATCAACTTCGGATCGGTCAGATCTAATTGTTGTGCCTGCGACAACCAATCTTTGACATCCGATGCAGAGAGTATATCCAATCCACTTGGGGTTAGTGTAGGCGCAGCATTCCCACCGATCGCAGTTGCAACGAGCACAAGATCAACAATATCAACGAGACCATCACCGTTGACATCTGCCCTATTATGTCCTGTCGACCCAAAACGTTGAGCAACAATAACTAAGTCTTGAATATTCACAATACCATCACGGTTGATGTCACCAAACACGTCATGATGTGGTTCTACCACATTAGCATTTTCAATCTCAACTTCCCAACGCACACCGTCCCTGTCAACGATGTAGGTATCGGTTAAGAATATACTGGATTCTACAACATCATCAACCAAGAAAGTGAGTGTAGCGAGTGTGCCGTTACCGTTCAACACATCACCATCAAGCATGGTTGCGGCGATTGGAACATAGGAAAGACGGAATAACCAATTATCAAATATCTCATCGTCAACAAAGTAGGCATTCGCAGGTAGCAAGTTCCCTTTCGTTGACCTTACATAATCGAGTGAATAATCATCATACCATACGAGTGCCTGAAAACCAGCGACATCTATCGCACCAGTAATAAATAAACTGACGCTAAAGTTTTTGTTTAAAGGAGGGGACACGATTGTGGTTGGAGAGAGGCTTATCGTAGCACCAGAATCCTTTATTGCGGTAACAGCGATTTGCGTTGTCAAGTCTTTTGGGTAACCAGAAATGCCATCAGCACTAACGGTAAAGTTGAGTGTGCTGTCGGTGTCAAAATCTGTGCCATCAAAACTCAATTCAATCTCTGCCGTTGTGCCAGTTTGACGGTCTATATCAATTTCGTTAATAGTAACACCTTCAATGCCGGTAAGTGTCAACGCATCCGCCAAGTCCGATTCCCAATAGGTGAAACTTCGCCCGTTAAGCGTCAATGTAATCACACTTCCATACAATGTTGCCTCTGTTAAGATGAACTCGGATGAGGCGTACAGCGATTCCTGCACTGCGGATACAGGTATTTGTGCGGTGAAGGCTTCGGGGTAGCCAGCGATAGCACCTGCTGTTACAGTAAGCGTCAAAGTCTCATCCGTATCTATGTTCCCTTCAAACGCAAGCGGAATTACTAATAGCGCGCCATCCGTATCGTCTACATTGATACTCTCAAAAATGTCTAACTCCCTTATCCGAAGCCCTTCAATACCCGATAATAACACAACGTTTTCAATCTCTTGTCGCCACCATGTGTAATCGCGCCCCTTGAGTTCAAGCACGATATTGCCGCCATTCAGTGATGCTTCTGACAAAGGGAATTCTGTTGAAATAGCCAATGACTCCTCTACAGCAGTGACAGGGAAATCAAATGAGAAACTTTTATTATATCCTGAGATCGCATCTGCGCCAACAGTGA
>VYFM01000514.1:9877-16211 GCA_009842375.1 Candidatus Poribacteria bacterium
AAATCAAATGAGAAACTTTTATTATATCCTGAGATCGCATCTGCGCCAACAGTGACGGTCAAGGTGGTATCCGTATCAATGTTACCAGTGTATAATAGATAGATATCTACTTCTGAGTTGCTAATTCGATTTATGTTCCACCTATTAGTAAAAACACCTTCAACCCCTGCAAAGGTCATAGCTTCAGCAATAGTTGATAGAGAATCACTGAAGTTACGTCCGGTGAGTTTTAGTGTCACGACACTGCTATTTAAGGTATTTTCAGATAAAGGTGCCGATATTGTAGCGGTCATAGACTCTTCTACCGCAGTGACAGGGAAATCAAATGAGAAACTTTTATTATATCCTGAGATCGCATCTGCGCCAACAGTGATTGTCAGAACGCTATCTATGTCAAAGTCGACTGCAGAAAACAACGTTACCTTCACCTCTGAGTTGCTAACACGATCTACACCCCATCGACTAACAGAAACGCCTTCAATCCCAGAAAAGGTAATTGCATCCTCAATATCTGATTCCCAACCGGTGAAGTTCCGTCCACTCAGTTTTAGTGTCACGACACTACCGCTCAGCGTTACTTCCGATAAAGGCGACACAACTGTTGCTGTCATTGACTCCTCCACGGCAGTGACAGGCAGCTGCACGCTAAACGATTGATTCGTACCATAGAAGGCATCTGCCCCCATTGTCAAAGTAAGTGTGCTGTCTGTGTCAATGTTTCCAGCGAATAACAGCGGAACGGCTACCTCCGTATCACTGATGCGTGTGATATCAATCCAACTGCCTGCGATGACTCCTTCAATACCTGTGATTGTCAACGCTTCTTGGATATCCCATTCTTCCTCAGAAAAGATTAGATCCGTAACCCTAAACGTAACAAGGGTGCCGTGTAGTTCTGCTTCCGATAAGGGGGCTTTTGTGGTTGCGGTGAGCGATTCAACGACTGCAGTAACAGGGAATTCAAAAGTGAATCCCTCATTGTAGTTTACTATGGCACCTGCACCGACCGTGATGGTCAGTGTGCTATCTACATCTATGTTGCCAGAATAAATGAGCGTTAATCTCACAACTGTAGGACTGACTCGGTTGACACCTCTTGAATTGACGCTAACACCGTCAACACCTGAGAAAGTCAATGCATTGACAATATCGGAAGTCCAACGTGAGAAACCACGTCCACTGAGCGTGAGTGTTACAACGCTTCCGCTCAACGTTGTCTCTATCAAAGGGGACTCAACAGTTGCTGTCATTGACTCCTCTACCGCAGTGACCGGCAGCTGCGCAGTGATAGCAGCACCATCATAACCTACGATGGCAGCTGCACCGACGGTAAAGGTCAACGTGGATGCAACGTCAAAGTCTGTAAAATCGTATTCCAGTTCAATAGTGAGTTCTGTATCACTTTCTCTGTCTGGGTCATGCCACGGTATTGCCACACCAGCTATCCCCGATACTGATACATGATCTCTGATAGTAAATGAAGAACGTTCGAATGTTGCATCACTTAACGTAATCGTAACCAACGCCTCATTCATATTCGTTTCCGTTAGTGCTTCTTCAACGGTTGCTGTTATTGTAGGCATTGCTTGTTGTGCATAAGATAAGTTGTGTAGACCCAGGGTAACCATCAACATAGCAAACAGAATCAATAAAACGCTTTTTGATATTCGTTTCCCATTATTCATAAAATACTCCTCAATTTGATGAAAAATAATTCGAGATTCAGAGAAAGACCAAGTCGAACTTCCCAAGCTCACTCCGACGGACAAGGCTATTCAGTTGCAACATCATTTTTTTTAAATACACCGATATATAGAAGGGCAGCAAGAACTCCCCCTGCAAATGGACCAACGAAATAGAGCCAAAGGTTAGCATAATTCGCTGCTGCGATGGCTGGTCCCAATGTCCGTGCCGGATTGAGAGACGCACGTGTTAACGGACCCCCCATGAGAATGCAAAGCACTAAAGTTAATCCGATGGCGAGTCCAGCGAAGTTTTCAACCTTACCGCTTACAGCGGTATTGAGAATCGTATTGACAAGGAAGAATGTCAGTATGATTTCAACAAATAACCCTTGTACTTGGGTGACTGTAAACGCGCCGCCTGTTTCCACTGTTGTTAAAATAGTCACCCCGAGATCAGTTTCCATCGGTAAGATCGCTTTGAGTAGCAATGCGCCTGCAATTCCGCCAGCGAACTGAACAACCCAATAACCGATGGCAGCAGTCCATTGGATTTCACCTGCTACTAAAAGTCCAAGTGTTACAGCAGGATTGATATGCGTGCCAGAGATATGCCCGTAGGCATACACAAACGCCACAATGACCAATCCGTGGGCAACGGCAACGGCAACTAAATTTCCTGGACTGATTGCCAACGCTCCAGCACCGATAAAAATTAACGCAAAGGTACCGATAAATTCTGCAATAAAATTCTGTACTTTCATATAATCTAAATAGACTCAATGAGTCCACCTCCGTTATATATAATCAACTCATATTGAGTAAGACATAAGAATATAGAGCGCATCCATAAATCACTTGTAGGGGCGGGGAGCCCCCGCCCGATTAGAAGCACACTTTCTTTTTGGGCGAGGAAACCTCGCCCCTACGATGAAGATATGATTTTCCGCTATAGTGCCTCTATAATTACCTGGACATTAGTAATACCGAATACGCAGCAGACTTCCCAAACAACCACCAAAATTAACGTTATTCCTTTTCTATCCATATTTTGAAACTCCATTTCAAATGTCGATTAGTGTCCTTACGATAAATATGGCTCCTATATAGTTATAATAGGTCAAGTTATTATATTATACAAGTTAAACTTTTATATAGTCTTAGAACAACCTATGGTCATATAGTTTTTCGGAAAATAATACCATTTCTAAATGATTAAGGATCATTATTTTGTAGGTCGGACATCGCTCCGCTCACTCCGACGGACAAGACTAATCGCAACCAGGAGGACGCGGTTTTTTGTCTGAATCGCGGAGGACGCGGAAGGCGCGGATGAACACGAATGGACGCGGAGAAGAGGGTTTAGTGCCAACGGTGCGGAATATGTATTTGCACAAACTGGAAAGTTTGTGCTACAAAGAAGCGGTGGGTGGATGATACCTTGTCGGACTTCGCTATGCTCACCCTGACCTATCACCTTGGAAGGGAAATGGTATAATCATCTGTGCTAATGTATATCCTAAAAAACATACCCCAATCATCATTAAACCCCGGAACACCGTGGTTGCATACTTTTACCATCAAAAGATTGTTGCCAGCATTCAGATTTACATTGAACTTGTTTTGTATACCGGTCGTCCTTCTTTGCGTGAAGTTACTGTAGGCGACTTGTCCATTGAGCCAAACTTTGACAGAATCATCACTTCCTACACCCATCAGCACATTGTTCTGGTTACGTGATGAATTGATATTGATCAATGCATAAGCAGAATAGTCGGTGAGCTGACTCCGACTGGTAAGTCCTATATGTCTGACAGCGTTGATAACATTGTCCGACGAGCATAAGAATATCCCGCAGACAGTCGTGGGGAGTAATCGTCCGCTTGTCCATTGCAGTGAGTTAAAATGTTCACCCTCACTCACACCGCTTTGTGCGATCTGCCTCTCCGTAATCCTACCGTCACTTGCTGCTGAGAGGTTATCAATATCAATGTTTCCACCGGGAGCAATCATCCAGAGCCAAGGACCTTCTATATGCCCTCGTAAATCTGCCCGGACTTGTAACCTGTTCTCAAGAAAGGCACCGCTGTATTGTTCCTCAAACGCACCTGCGTATACAATGATGTTTAAGGTGCTATTCGTCTCAAGATCGGTGTAATTATAAATTAGTTTTACCGTTGCCTCTGTAGGACTTATAGGTATCGTGTAGGCGGTGACACCTTCAATCCCGGACACGCTCACATATTCATTGGTTGTCCCCCTATCAAAAGTGAGACCGACCAAACTGAGGGAGATCTCACTCCCATCTATATTAGACTCTTTCAAAGGTGTTGGGGCAGATATAATGACTTCGGGGTCAACAACGATGACATCAAAAACCATTTCAGCGGTATCGTTGTCTTGTCCACTATCATCTGTCGCGGAGACGACGATAACCGTGCGTCCTTTCCTTTTACCCTCAATGGAAATGTTCACAATGTCTTCAGCTTCAATGTTTCTTCGTTTTACATAGACATCAGCAATATCAGTGTTTTCAGAGAACGTCTTGACAGTATGCATGTCTTTTTTATCGGAATCGGTTATGTAAACCTCCATCGTCCTGCTGGCATTAACAGCAATTGTTTGATTGTCTATAGTATCAATAAAGGGTTGGTCATTTCCACCACAGCCGACAAAGGCAAATAATATCCCTATCAATACAGCTGTTAAGAATAACTTTATAAAACCTAAAACCAGAATGTAAAGTGAAAAATGCTTCTTAGATAACATCGGAACCTCCCCATTCATATTAACAAAGGTGAAATTGAGTATTCTAACCCATGTTCTGTGAGTACAGCATACAGCACTTAGTTTCTCTTTTCTAACACATCTCGCCTTTGCTCTGACTTAGCGGGCAGGCGTATCTGGGTCGATAACTCCAAATGTAAGTATCATAAGTGCGCCATTACCATCTGTTGCAACTGGTAGGTGCGTATCCGAACCAAGCGGGGCTGAACCAAGAATCGAGATAACCAATATCCCGCACTCGGACATGCGAATTCGGGAGACACTTCAGGAATTTGAAAAAGAATTCCGATAATGAAGTTTTTTTCCGAAAATTACTATGGTGCTAGTCTCTGTCACATTACCGACATCAAGCGAAAGTGTGTAAGTATCACCTTCATGAAATATCGGACGGATGAAACACCACCACTTTGCAGGTAATTTCCTTGTGTCGCCGAGATATATTTCAGCCACCGTCGCATCAAAGATAACCAAACTACTGTATCCTTCCCACGCCTTACCATCATTTAGTTAAATGTCCATTTTTATATAGTGTGGATTCTGGGTAGGTTTCTGCTCAAGAGAAACAACTATTTTACAATAAATCAATACAGTAAAGCCCGATAAATAATAAGATAAAACTTGCTTTTATTTTGCTAACTCCCGGTATTAGATATGCGCGGGTTTTTCGTCTCCGCGCAGGACGTTATAGAGATTTATGAATAGGTCACTATTGTTTACACGCCGCGACCAGAGGCGAGATCTTAAGATGTGTGGGGTTTTGCGTCTCCCCACAAGACGATTCAAGTAAACCTAACAAAAAGTTGGAAGTATTTTCTTTACACGCCCTCCCACATAGCGAGCCTCTAAACGCTTATGGTTCACCCAAGATTTTCCGTTTCTGCCTCTATTTTTAACCAATTCCAACTGTTACTCTTGCGAATTGTTTGTAGATTTCCTTCTCCATTGATATGGAATTTCCGAATAGCTTATTAGCATCGTCAGTATATCCGACATTTATTGTAATCGTATCGGTATCACCTAAGTCTGGTCCACATTTTAGTAGTAATACGTCGCTATCTACTTGCAGCATAAGTGATAGACCGTTTAACAATACACACAACCATTTTCTACCTGTAGGTGTATAAAGTTTATCTCCATTGTGTTTGTCAACTGTTTTTTGACATAACATTGTTATTTCATTATATTATAATGCGCGGGTTTTTCGTCTCCGCGCAGGACGTTGTGAAACGTTTTTGTTGTGGATATTTATACACGCCTCCACGGGGCGAGGTGTTAATACTGATTATTCTTCTTGGATAAAATGTTCTGTGTGCAGTTTAGTATCTCCACACAGAACGTTTGTAAGTAAAGATTTAAGTAAGCGACTGGGAGTATTTCCTTTGCACACCTTTCCGTGCATTGAGGTCTGAGTGCTTATGGAAACATATACTGTTTGAATTATTTATCAAATTTTGGGGACTCCGATTCTATTTCAACCACGTATCCTATTCAAATTTTGCTATGCCTTTATCTGTGATATCCCACGCATCTAAACCGAAAGGGAAACGAGTCCTTCCCTCTGAAATTTCTGGAGTGTCTTGCGAACGATAACATAATCAGAACTACCATTTTCAGTAATTGTCAAAAGGATACCGAGAGCCTCGCTAATTTCTTTTGTTGAAAGACGATCTCCCTGCCTTTCAAAAGCATATACTTGATGTAGGACAGCATTTTCAAGTTCAGAATCTGTAGGGACAGAATTGTTGAACGGAATATTGTGCTGTTCCCAACCCATCCGCAATAAGTTTGATTTTAGGTTATCGTATCCGTATAATTTTGGGTTTAGTGAAATTTCTGTGTCCCATTTGTTTATATCTTCATTGTAG
>VYFM01000385.1:0-3297 GCA_009842375.1 Candidatus Poribacteria bacterium
GCCATGAATGGGTTAGGCAAGAAGATGACATTGCTACCATTGGCATCACAGATTATGCCCAATCCGAAATTCAGGATATTGTCTTCGTTGAGTTGCCGGATGTGGGCACACAATTAACTCATAAAACAGAATTTGGTGTAATAGAATCTGTCAAAGCGGCGTTTGACTTATACTCCCCGGTTAGTGGAGAAGTGGTTGAGGTGAACGAATCGCTCCTTGATGAACCCGAACAGGTAAACGAATCTCCTTATGAAGATGGGTGGTTCCTTAAAATCAAGATGACCGATCCCAGCGAGCTTGAAGCACTCTTTGATGCTAATCAGTATCAAGCACATATTGAGGCGGAGCATGCTTGATAAAGAAAACCACACCTCTGCTTTTGCTGATCGACATATCGGTCCTCGTCCTGAAGACATTGCAGATATGCTGGAGATACTTGGTTATGCTTCAATGAATGATTTCATTGAAGATGTTGTGCCAGCAGACATTCGTCTATCATCACCTCTTAGTTTAGAAATTGATGGGAAAAACCGCCTAACACAAGGACTTTCGGAGCACGAAGCACTTGATACCTTGAAACATCTTGCTGCTCAAAACAAGGTCTACCGTTCCTATATTGGAATGGGATATTATAACTGTCACGTCCCTCCCATCATTCAAAGAAACATCCTTGAAAATCCCGGTTGGTATACCCAATACACCCCCTATCAAGCCGAAATTTCACAAGGTCGTTTAGAAGCGTTGCTTAACTTCCAAACGATGGTTATAGATTTAACCGGTCTTCCTATTGCAAACGCATCTCTTCTTGATGAGGCAACGGCAGCTGCAGAAGCGATGGCAATGTGTTATGCAAATGTTCCTGAGGAAATTAGCCGTATCTTTTTCGTATCAGAAACCTGCCATCCACAAACAATTGCAGTTCTTCAAACCCGTGCAGAGCCTATAGGCATTGAGTTGCAAATCGGTGACCATCGTGAAGTCAATTTTGATACCCCTATCTTAGGTGCTATTGTTCAGTATCCTGCCACAGATGGGACGATTTACGATTATTATCAATTTGCTGAACAGGTGCATGCGGCAGGGGGGTTATTCGTCACCGCAACAGATTTATTGGCACTAACGTTATTGAAACCTCCAAGTGAATTTGGTGCGGATATTGCCATCGGTAACTCTCAAAGGTTTGGTGTGCCGCTCGGTTATGGTGGTCCTCATGCTGCTTTTCTCTCAACGCTTGATGAACTCAAACGTAGTATTCCCGGGCGGATTGCAGGTGTCTCTCACGATGCTAACGGTGAACCTGCTATACGATTAGCACTTCAAACACGTGAACAACATATTCGTCGTGAAAAAGCTACGAGTAATATATGTACTGCACAAGTTCTTCTTGCTGTGATGGCAGGTATGTATGCAGTTTATCACGGTCCAAAAGGACTGAAACGGATTGCGGAGCATGTGCATACACAAACCTGCACACTACGCGAAGAACTTGAGAAATTTGGTTATGATACAGGAGATGCTCCCTGTTTTGATACATTGTTGGTTGTAATTCCATCAGATGAAATAGAACAGTTGGTTACTTCTGCACAGAAAAAACAGATTAATCTCCGCGTTATTGACTCAAAACATATCGGTATATCACTTGACGAAACTACCACTTCCACTGATGTCGACGACCTAATACAGATATTTAATGAAAATGCTACTGGTAATCGCAATGCTAAAACAGTGAAAATACCCATAGAATTACAACGCAAATCGGCATATCTTACACACTCTGTATTTAATAGTTACCATTCTGAAACAGAGATGCTTCGCTATATCCACAGACTGCAAAGCAAAGACTTGTCTCTTGTAAATGCGATGATACCACTCGGTTCTTGCACGATGAAACTCAATGCTACAACGGAAATGGTCCCAGTCACATGGCAAGAGTTCGGTGGTTTACACCCATTTGTTCCAAGTGACCAAGCGGGAGGTTACCGTATCTTATTTGAACAGTTGGAGTCGTGGTTAGCGGAAATTACCGGTTATAGTGCTATTTCACTCCAACCTAATGCTGGTTCTCAGGGAGAATATGCGGGGTTGTTAGTTATTAGAAAATATCATCAAAGTCGAAAAGAAACCCATCGAAATGTTTGTTTGATCCCGACATCTGCCCATGGTACGAATCCGGCGAGTGCTGTCATGGCAGGCATGAAAGTCGTGGTTGTTGAATGTGACACTGAAGGTAATATCGACCTCGTTGATCTCAAAGAAAAAGCAGAGGCACATCAAGAAACACTCGCTGCGGCAATGGTGACCTATCCTTCAACACACGGTGTGTTTGAAGAACAGATTCGTGAAATATGTAATATAGTTCATGAACATGGAGGACAGGTGTATATGGATGGAGCTAACCTCAATGCGCTTGTTGGCTTAAGTCGTCCTGCAGACCTCGGGGCAGATGTATGTCATCTCAATTTACACAAAACATTCTGTATACCGCACGGAGGTGGTGGTCCAGGAATGGGACCAATAGGTGTCAATGAACATCTAATTGATTTTCTACCCAACCACCCGATTGTAAAAGTCGGAGGTGATGACGGCATTGGAGCTGTATCGGCAGCACCGTGGGGTAGCCCGGGTATTCTTCCTATTTCTTGGGCATATATAGCGATGATGGGATCAGCAGGACTAAAAACAGCGACAGAAGTCGCTATCCTCAACGCTAATTATATTGCAAAACAATTGGCACCTTATTTTCCTGTGCTTTATACAGGAGAAAACGGTTTGGTGGCGCATGAATGTATTATTGATCTACGTAGCTTTAAAAAAACTGCTGGTGTAGATGTTACAGATGTCGCCAAACGTTTGATGGATTACGGTTTTCACGCGCCGACAGTTTCTTGGCCTGTTCTTGGAACTATGATGATTGAACCGACCGAGAGCGAATCCAAAGCAGAATTAGATCGTTTCTGTTCAGCACTCATCTCAATACGGAAAGAGATCGCTGAAATTGAAAACGGTCCTGCAGACAAGGAAGACAACCCCTTGAAAAATGCACCACATACTGTTGAAGTAGTAACACAAACTGACTGGAACCACGTCTATTCACGCGAAAAAGCCGTGTTCCCAAAACCTTGGGTGCGTGAAACAAAATTTTGGCCTCCAGTGGCACGAATCAATGAAGTCCATGGGGACAGAAATTTAATTTGTAGTTGTCCACCGTTGACAGAATATGAATAAGCGTATAATAAAAGCCTAACAAAACTGACAATCAAGAAAAACAGATAAAAAAATGAAAGCAATTATCATAGG
>VYFM01000385.1:3307-15945 GCA_009842375.1 Candidatus Poribacteria bacterium
TATCATAGGTGCAGGTGAAGTTGGATTCCATACTGCCAAATTATTAACAGTAGATAATAATGATGTTGTCCTGATAGATGAATCTGAGGAAGCCTGTCAACGCGTAAACGAACAGTTGGATTTACAAACCCTTTGCGGTCCAGGAGCATCACCTGTTTTGTTACAAGATGCTGGTATCAGTGATGCAGAACTCATCATTGCTGTGACCAACAGCGATGAGATTAACATGCTTGCATGTCAAATAGGGGACCGGTACGGTGTTGAAACCAAAATTGCGCGCGTTTCAAATCCTGACTACTTTTCCGAGGAAAGCGGTCTCACACCGCAAGACTTTGGTATTGATCTGCTCGTAAACCCAGAACATTTGTGTGTTGAGGAATTCATACGGCTTTTAAAAACACCTGAAGCACGAGAAGTCGTTGATTTTGAAGAGGGCAGAATACAACTTGCTGCCTTTCGCATCAAACAGGGAAATCCGTTTATTGGAAAATCTCTTTCTGAATTGGACAAGAACGGTGTTCTTTCAAATATCCGATTTGCAGCAATCAATAGACGTGGTGAAAAAAACGTTATCATCCCACGCGGATCCGATGTCCTCAAACAGGGGGATGATGTATTCGTTATCGGGAGTGCCTTGGCAATAGAGCAGTTATTTCGGTTATTCGGTATTATTTTTGATACATATCTTGACCGAGTGATCATCGTTGGCGCAAGTGCGATCGGGATTGAACTTGCCCGAACACTTGAAGACAATGGCACGGATGTGAAACTTATTGAGTCAGATGAAGAATTGGCAGAACTGGCATCGACATGTCTCAAACGGACAACTGTTCTTGAAGGGGATTTTCTCCAATTTCAATTGTTAGAAGAGGCAGGAATAGAAGATGTGAACGGTTTTGTATCGGTAACTGGTGATGATGAAAACGATATTATGGCATGCATGACTGCTAAGGAACACGGTGCGCAACGTGCGCTTGCTTTAATTCAGCAACCGCGTTATCTTCCGTTGTTAGCACGAATCCCCCGCCTTGATGGTGCTGTTAGCAGACATCTGACCGTTGTAAGCAACTTGCTCCGTCTTATTCGTCGTGGGAATATAGTCTCTGTTGCATCGCTTCATGAAATTGATGCTGAAGTCATTGAAATCGTTACAGGTGTTAATGCGAAGATTGCCCATAAAGAACTCGGTTCTTTGAGATCTAAATTTCCTGATAACGCTTTTATCGGAGCTATTCTCAGGCGTGAAAATCTGATTATCCCACACGGTGAAACCGTCATTCAACCTGCTGACCGCGTTATAGTTTTCAGTATGCCCGAAGCGATACCGGTTGTAGAAGATATGTTTGCAGCACGTAGAGCGTAGTAGCAAAGGCACGGATATCCATCAATACTTTTAACTAACCGGCAGTTTCCAATTGTTTCTCAATTTCCTTAAATCTAAAACGACTACCACCTATTATGAGTCGAAAACTCATTTTCCATACCCTCGGCAACCTATTAATCTGTCTCGCTGGTTCAATGCTTTTACCTTTGGGCATTGCCACGTACTTTTATTTTCAACCAGGTGCGGCGGAATCCGATCTCTCTGCATTTATTTACGCAACCATCATAACCCTCTGTGTGGGTCTAATTCTTCGCTTCACCGTAAAACCTGCAGAACCGGAACTCGGATTACGTGAAGGTTTCGCCATTGTCACTTTAGGGTGGGTGGTTGTTGCACTTTTCGGTTCATTTCCGTATCTTCTCGCCGATGTTTTTGCTGCAGATGGTCGTTCCCCTTTGGAAGAATTTTCGTTCTGTTATTTTGAATCCATGTCAGGTTTCTCAACGACCGGTGCGACAGTGCTTACAGAGATTGAACACCTATCACATGCCATGTTATTTTGGCGTAGTTTCAGTCACTGGCTTGGTGGCATGGGGATCGTTGTGCTTGCTGTAGCAATTCTTCCGATGCTGGGAGTCGGTGGTATGCAGCTATATCGTGCAGAAGCACCCGGACCTCAAACAGAACGTCTCACACCTCGCATTGCCCAGACTGCTAAATTACTATGGGGAGTATATATCCTCCTATCTGTGCTTGAAACTTTGCTGCTCTGGCTTGGGAACATGACCCTTTTCGATGCGCTCTGCCATACCTTTGGTACAATGGCAACCGGTGGATTCTCGACCAAAAACGGTAGTATCGCGCATTACAATAGTGTCTATATTGAAATAGTCATCATGGTGTTCATGTTCCTTGCTGGTACTAATTTTGCGTTGCACTATCGTGCTCTACGCGGCGATGTCATTAGTTATTTCAAAGATACCGAATTCCGATTCTATTGCGTCGTGATTCTATTGAGTATTATTCTCGTTTCTTGGAATACCGTCAGATTTGAAAACGCCAACGGAACGATTCCATACGATTCCGTGGGAGACGCAATCCGATACGGTGCATTCCAAGTACTATCTATAACGACAACAACAGGATATGGTAGTGCAGATTTTGAGATGTGGCCCGCGTTATCACAGTTTATACTGGTAACGCTTATGTTTTATGGAGGGTGTGCTGGTTCAACAGGTGGTGGGATGAAGCAGCTTCGCTTCCTACTCCTCATTAAACAGAGCGGTGCCGAAATAAAACGACTTATCTTTCCACACGCTGTGCTTCCTGTTCGCGTCAATGACAGAGTTGTCCCATCCGAAGTGCTTACACATGTCCTCGGTTTTTTCTTCTTCTTTATTGGCATATTTGCTATTGTTACCTGTATTATGGCGACTTTGGGATTAGATTTAATTAGTGCTGCAGGATGCACAATCGCCACGATGGGAAATATCGGTCCCGGACTTGGCAGCGTAGGTCCCGTTGATAATTATGCACATATTGCAACTGCAGGTAAATTTATCCTGACTTTTTGCATGTTACTTGGACGGTTGGAAATATATACTGTCCTTATTCTTTTCTCACCGAATTATTGGAAAAAATAAAATGAATACAGACAAACTTCGTAGGGAATATCAATCACACGTAGAATTAACAGAAGAGAGTGTTACTAAAGATCCGTTTGACCAGTTTGAAAGATGGTTTAACGATGCTATAGAAGCGAAAATTGATTTACCGGATGCGATGACCCTTGCCACCGCGACCCTTGACGGTATTCCTTCTGCTCGTATGGTTGTCCTTAGGGGTTTTGATAAGAATGGCTTATGTTTCTATACTGATTATGACAGTCCAAAAGGCAAGGAATTGGCAGAGAATCCGCATGCTGCGCTTATATTCTATTGGCGAGAACTGGATCGACAGGTTAGGTGTAACGGAACGGTGGTAAAGATGGATCCTATGGAATCGGATGCCTATTTTGCTAGTCGTCCAATTGATAGTAAACTTGCTGTGTGGTCAGAACGTCAAAGTATTGTTATTTCTGGACGAGAACATCTGGAGGACAACTTTGAGAAAGCAAAACTGACTTACTCAGATATTGATGTTCCTCGCCCTCCGCATTGGGGTGGGTATAGACTTGTTCCGACTCTGTTTGAATTTTGGCAAGGGTGTCCAAGTCGACTTCATGACCGAATCCTATATACATTAAAAGACAGTAACGACTGGAAAATCTCACGACTTTCACCATAACGGCGAACAGCGTAAAACCTCATAATAAAATCAATATATTATCAATGATTGTTGAAAAATAGTGTAATTTTCTTGAAAAATACTTGACACGTTTCTCTGAATATGTATAATATTAAGCACGTTTAACAAAATCACTTGTAATTTTGAACGCAAAACATACAAATAGTTTTTATTAGCGACACCAAAAATCCATTTGACACCAGAACGATATGGACGATGTTATTTTTGTTTGTTGCTGGAGGCTTAATAGATTAGATCAAATGTTAACAGATTATCTTCCGATAGTGTTTTTAGGGATATTCGCAGTCCTATTTGCAGCTGTAAATCTCTCCCTTACCCACCTTCTTGGACCTAAAAAACCCACACGTGTCAAACTTTCCGTCTATGAATCTGGTGTACAACCGGTTGGTGATGCCAGACAAAGGTTCTCCATTCGGTTTGACCTCATTGCTATGCTCTTTATTATTTTTGATATTGAAGTGGTATTTCTGTATCCGTGGGCGGTGGTATTTAAAACATTTGCTGAAAATGAAGGCGGTGGTTTGTTTATTTTAATTGAGATGCTGGTGTTTATCGGCATTCTCCTTCTGGGCTACATCTACGCTTGGAGAAAAGGAGGCTTAACATGGGATTAGACTTTGGATCAAGCACCGAACAGACTGATGGTAATATCATCACAACGACTATAGACAAAGTCGTTAATTGGGGACGCAAAAATTCCTTGTGGCCAATGCCATTTGGTACCGCGTGCTGTGCTATAGAGATGATGGCAACTTTGGCATCCAAATTTGACCTGTCTCGATTTGGTTCTGAGGCAATTCGGTTCTCTCCACGCCAATCCGATTTGCTGATCGTTTCAGGACGGATTTCTATCAAAATGATGCCAGTATTGAAACGGATTTATGATCAAATGCCTGAACCAAAATGGGTGATTTCAATGGGGGCATGTGCATCTTGCGGTGGTGTTTTTGATACTTATACCTTAATACAAGGCGTTGACCAATTCCTACCGGTTGATGTTTATATTCCAGGGTGTCCACCTCGACCAGAAGACTTGATTGATGCTGTTATGCAGGTGCAAAGGCAAATTACAAAAGGTGAACTCCCCAAAGGTTCTGAGGTCGCATATAATGAATGAAGAAAAAGAGGTTACAGAAGAGGAACAACCGCTTGTTCTTCAGAAACTACAAGACAAGTTTGGTGATGCACTCTTAGCGAGTACTGAAATCCGTCAAGGTGTTGCTGTTGTTGTCAATAAAGAAAACAGTTATGCGCTGCTGGAATATCTAAAAACAGACCTTGCGTATTCGTATCTTGTGGATGTCACAGCAGTTGACAATTCTAAGTTAGAATCGGAATTGATGCAATATGACTATGCCAGATTCATGGTCGTCTATCACCTATACACTTATGAAGGAGAAACATCGCGTATAAGGGTAAAAGTCCCAGTGCATGAAAAGGATTTGAAGATTCCTTCAGTAATAGAATTGTGGAAAGGTGCTAACTGGTTGGAACGTGAAACCTACGACATGTTTGGGATTGAATTTGAAGGACATCCAGATCTACGTCGCATTCTTATGCCGGATGATTTTGAAGGACACCCGCTGCGTAAGGATTATCCGTTGCGTGGACGTGGAGAGCGCGAAAGTTTCAACTTTGAAAAACAGAACGTTTAACTAAAATAAAACATAATAGTACAAGACATTTTCAATAAGGAGTTTTCTATGCAAGGTGGGATGGAACGCACAACAGGTGAGAAGATGGTTCTCAACTTTGGACCGCAACACCCTGCCACGCACGGCACCCTTCGTATCGTTTTGGAACTTGACGGAGAATCCGTTGTAAAGGCAACCCCACATTGCGGATATCTACATACCGGTTTTGAGAAACTGGGTGAACATTTAGATTATAACCAGTACATCGTTGTAACAGACCGGATGAATTATTTGTCACCATTGTCAAATAATTTCGGATATGTGCTTGCAGTGGAACAATTGCTCGGTATTGAAGTGCCGGAACGTTGTCAATATATCCGCGTTTTGATGGCAGAACTTTCTCGGTTGGCTGACCACCTACTGTGGCTCGGAACTGCAGCACTTGATTTAGGTGCTTTTTCGGTTTTCCTCTATAGTTTTAGGGAACGTGAAAAACTTTATAGCATTTTTGAAAAGACAACGGGTGCAAGGTTGACAACAAGTTATACCCGCGTAGGTGGTGTTTTTCGAGACCTATATGATGGCTTTGAAAATGATGCTCGTGATTTTATCACCAATTTCCCAAAAGCATTGAAAGAGACACACACTTTGTTAACCCGCAACAGAATTTGGATGGATAGAACAAAAGGGGTTGGTGCAATTTCATCGGACGATGCGATTAATTACGGTTTAACCGGTCCCTGTCTGCGTGCCACCGGTGTCGCACATGACCTCCGTAAGGCTGAACCGTATTCGTCTTACGAGAAATTCGACTTTGATGTGCCAGTAGGTACGAACGGTGATTCGTATGATCGGTATCTGGTCCGCATGGAGGAGATGATACAAAGTTGTAGAATCATCAGGCAGGCACTGGATAACCTACCCGATGGTCCGTTTAGTCTTGAAGACAACAAAGTCATGATGCCCGATAAATCGGATGCCTATGGTCATATAGAAGGTCTAATCCACCACTTTAAAATTGTGATGGATGGACATGGAGTACAGCCGCCAAAAGGTGAAGATTATTGTGCAACCGAGTCACCAAATGGAGAATTAGGATTCTATATTGTAAGTGATGGCAGCGGTACTGGATATCGTATTCGGATTCGTCCACCGAGTTTCTTTCATTTCCAAGCACTGCCACACATGTTAGAGGGTGGTATGGTATCGGATACAGTGGCTGTGTTAGGTAGTTTAAACGTGATCGCTGGAGAATTGGATAGGTAATAACACCCTTATATAGAAGAGAAATTGGTTAGCACCTTAAATGGTATGGATACGATAGAGGTATAGATATGTCAGAAATGAAAGTTAGCCTTGGTGGAGTCATGCTGTTTGTAAAAGACATGAAAACTGTCATTGCGTTTTATAGAGATGTCATCGGATTGACACCAGATGAAGACCAACCATTTCCAGAAAATCGTTTTTACCGGTTTGATACAGGTGAGTGTAAACTGTGTCTCCATAGTGCAAGTAAACCAAATGAGGGTAGACAAAAGTTAATGCTTCATGTTGAAAGTGTGAGTGCAATGCACCAACATTTAAAGTCAAAAGGGTTACGCTTGAGACCTTTGGAAAATGATGGTGGTTATGGGATTTTTGATATTAGAGACCCTGAGAAAAACCGAATTCAGTTTGGGGGGAAATATTAAATTCGGCTACAGTCCTTGAAAACCATCAGTATAAAAGATTTCTGATGTGTATCCTAACTCTTACCGACGCTAATTGCTGAACGCTGATCGCCAATAAAGGAAATAAAGATGTCAGAAGAAATTATACAAATCGAAACACCATTTCAGTTTAACGAAGAAAACAAACAAGAATTTGACGAACTGATTGGTCGGTACCCTGTTAAAGAAGCTGCGATGCTGCCTACACTTCACTTGGCACAACGGCAGGAAGGTTATATCACACCTGCTGTCATGAAATATGTAGCGGAATTGTTGGAACTTTCTGTGATGAAGGTAAAAGATGTGGTAACCTTCTATCCGATGTTCTTTGAGGAGCCGGTGGGCAAGTATGTTATCCGAATCTGTCATACGCTTCCTTGTGCGCTGCGTGACTGTAAGGTGGTTCTGGATCATCTCAAATCGAAACTCGGTACTGACGTAGCATCGGAAACAAATCTCGCAAAAGGGACAACTGATGATGGCAAATACACTTTGATGAAAGTTGAGTGCCTTGCATCGTGTGATGTTGCCCCCGTTATAATGGTGAATGACGATTTATATAAGAATTTGACTCCCGAAAAGATTGATGAGCTTTTAGAACAACTTCCAAGTTAAGGGTATCTCATAAATCAGAATTGTTGGGTTTCACTGCGTTCTACCCAACCTACAAATAAGCAAAAGAGACAATATGTAGAGGAAAAATATGGTTGAAGAAAGACGGATACTCTACGAACATCTGGATGTGCCAGATATAAACACTTTTGATGTCTATAGACAACATGAGGGTTACACTCGTTTTGAAAAAGCGATTGCCGAATATCAACCTGAAGAAATTGCCGATATGGTGAAGGATGCGGGGTTGAAAGGCAGAGGCGGTGCAGGCTTTTCCACTGGTGAAAAATGGAGTTTTGTCCCAAGAGATATTGAGCCGCGTTATCTCTGTTGCAATGCTGATGAGAGTGAACCCGGCACCTTCAGCAACCGTTACGTGTTGGAGAAAAATCCACACCTGCTGATAGAAGGTATCCTCATCTGTTGCTTTGCAATGGGAATTGAGACCACCTATGTTTATATTCGCGGTGAGTTTACACTCGGTAAAAAGATGTTAGATGCTGCCATCAAAGAGGCTTACGAACAGGGTTATCTCGGGGAAAATGTCCGTGGTACTGGACAAAACATTAACATCTATACGCATCCGGGGGCTGGCGCCTATATCTGTGGTGAAGAGACAGGATTGATTGAATCGCTTGAAGGAAAACGAGGACAACCTCGCAATAAACCTCCGTTCCCTGCCGTTCAAGGTGTATTCATGAAACCTACCGTCGTCCAAAATGTTGAAACCCTGTGCAATCTACCTTTTATTGTCGGCAACGGAGTTGAATGGTACACACAAATGGGTCCGACTTATGGGGATGCCCGGTTTGATCCGCCAAAAGCCGACCCAAACACAGGCACAAAACTCTACTGTATCAGTGGTGATGTTAACGAACCGGGGGTATATGAATTGGATCTCGGTTTGACATGCACAGAACTCATTGAGGTAGCAGGCGGTTTGCGGGGTGAAGAGGTCAAGGCTGTAATTCCCGGCGGTAGTTCGGCACCGATCTTGACGCATTACGAGTTAGATACACGACTTGATTTTACATCGCTAACGCTTGCCAAATCAATGTTAGGTTCGGGAGGTATCATTGTAATGAACGAGACCCGCAATATCGTTGATTGTTTGCTCAATATCATGAAATTCTACGCGCATGAATCGTGTGGACAGTGCACACCTTGCCGATGGGGTACCCCGTGGGTGCGTGATATTGTGCAACGTATTGCCGATGGAGAGGGTAGACAAACCACTATCACACGACCTAAATTCGGCATTACAGAAAGCGGTAGATGGGGTGATACAGGAGAAACAGAGGAAATCTACGAAGACCTTGATCTGTTGGAAAGCGTTGCGAACAACATTGCAAATGTGGACACGATGACTTGGAATACTATCTGTGTATTTGGTATCGCTGTCTCTTGGCCCGCTGTAAGTTATATGCGAAAGTTTAGACCTGAATTCGAAGCTGCTATACGAGAAGGCAAATTAGTCACCCTACCCGTTGCTGAAGCAACAGTACCACCAGAAGAAAATTATGCATATCAACAAAGAATTATCCCGAAAGAGATGACTGACCTTGAATAGAGACACTACGGAATAATAAAACCTTGGAGTAATATTTATGGCATTTATTAAACTAAATGACCTTGAAATAGAGGTTGAAGATGGAACAAATGTAGTAGAGGCTGCACGTCAACATGATATTGAGGTGCCTCACTATTGTTACCATCCTGGGTTGAGTCGTCCTGCAAACTGTAGGATGTGTCTCGTTGAACCTTACGGTCCGATACCAGGTGCACCTCCAGGCACAATTGGTCCAGCTCGACAATTAGCGACTGGTTGTACACTTACAGTTCGATCCGGACCACCTGAAAGAAAATTAGAAGAAAAATTTGACGCTATCATCCGAACAGATAGCGACCGTGTTATAAAGGCGCGAGAGGATATCCTTGAGTTCCTATTGGTACATCATCCGCTTGATTGTCCCGTCTGCGACCAAGCAGGTGAGTGCGACTTGCAGGACTTCAGTTACCGTCATGGACACGACAAAAGTCGTTATCTGGAAGTCAAAAACGTGCCACCGAAAAAGGATTTAGGACCGGATATTTTACTCTATTCTACGCGCTGTATCGTCTGTACGCGCTGTATCCGCTTCTGTGATGAAGTCTCAGGTAGTGGGGAACTTGGTTTGATAAATCGCGGTTCACACGACGAAATTGACATTCCCCGAAGCCACGAAGGAACTCCTATTCAGCTGCTTGACAATAAACTTGCTGGTAATGTTGTTGATATCTGTCCCGTTGGTGCATTAATAAGCAAAGATTTCCTCTTCAAATCTCGTCCATGGTTTCTGGAGAAGACAGACAGCATTTGCACTGGGTGTAGTGTTGGTTGCAACGTTACAGTTGAGTATAAAGCAGACGGTTTATACCGCATCAAACCCCGTTTCCATGAAGATATAAACCAGCACTGGATGTGTGACGATGGAAGACTGGGTTATCACTATGTCAATAGCGATGACCGTCTCCAATTACCACAAAAGAGAGTTGATGGTGAACTTGTTACGACACAATGGGCAGAAGCTCTGACGTTAATTTCCGATGCTCTATCGCAAGTTGAAGCAGATGAAATTGTAGTTATTGGTTCCGCACAAGGCACAAACGAAGACAACTACGTTTTACAACAATTTGCACACGACGTGCTAAAGACAACTCAGTTAGGACTCATTGGACAACTACCCGGCGAAGAACACAAATTTCCACAATTCACCATTGAAGCGGATAAGAACCCGAACACAGCAGGCGCGCGAACGATACTCGGTTCTGCAAACGGAAACGTCGTTTTAGAAGGTGACACACTTTGGGAAAAGGTCGCGAGTGCAAAGGTCGTTTATCTCGTGAATGGAGGACCAGAACGACCTCTTCAAGATGCCGAAAGAGACGCATTAGAAAAGGTTGGTTTTCTAATCGTGCAAGATGTCTTGCCATCGGAGGTTACACAGTTAGCTGATGTGGTATTACCGGGTACAACTTTTGCCGAAAAAGATGGTACATTTACTAATTCCTCCGGATGGGTGCAACGGATTCGCAAGACAATTGATCCTCCTGGTGAAGCACAAGCTGATTGGGAAATCACACAGCAGCTTGCAAAGCGACTTGGCGGTGAGATTGATTACCACTTCGCGGGCGAGATTGCCATTGCTATTGCTGAAAATGTAGAGGGCTATGGTGACGCAACACATCAAAATATTGGAGATGCGGGTATTAAGTTAACGTAACTTCAATCAAGCGCGTCATCAAGAAGGAGAATTCATGGAGATAAATTTATTAGAACAGATAGTTATTCCAATCATAAAAATACTCTTCATTGTCCATCTGCTAATTATTGGGGTGATGGTGATGATCTGGTCTGAACGCCGAGTGAGTGGATGGATTCAAGATCGCCTCGGTCCGAATCGTGTTGGACCGCAAGGACTACTTCAGCCTATCGCAGATGGGATAAAATTCTTGTTTAAGGAAGACCTCATACCAAATCACGTCGATAAACCACTTTACGTGCTTGCTCCTGCCATGCTATTAGTTCCTGCAATGGTCACTATTGCTGTTGTGCCTTTTGGGAGTTCAATCACTATAGCGGGAATTGACATACCTCTTCAGGTTGCAGACTTAAACATCGGTATTCTGTTTATTTTGGCAATTACCTCACTCGGTGTATATGGAGTTGTTATCGGCGCGTGGGCATCTAATAATAAATATTCACTGTTAGGTGGCTTACGTTCGTCCGCGCAGATGATAAGTTACGAATTGACACTCGGTTTAGCAATTATCGGTGTGCTGATGCTTTCCTCGTCGCTTAGTCTACGCACAATCGCTGTGGAACAAGGTGCATATCCGTGGAAATGGAACTTCCTTATACACTTCCCCGCATTTCTTGCATTCACGACTGCAATGTTTGCTGAAACAAACCGATTACCGTTTGACCTCGCGGAAGCGGAACAGGAACTTGTCGCTGGTTACCATACCGAATATAGCAGTATGAAATTCGCTATTTTCTTCATGGCTGAATATATGAACATGATTGTCGGTTCTGCGGTTGTTGTAACGCTTTTCTTAGGTGGTTGGCATTTCTTCGGATTGGAAAACGTAGGTGGAGAAGGGTCTATACTTGCTGGATTAATTTCGTTTGCCATCTTCTTTATCAAAACAGGTATTTTCCTGTTCGTGTTTATATGGGTTCGTTGGACACTCCCACGATTCCGTTATGATCAATTGATGAATTTTGGTTGGAAATTCCTGTTACCTGTTGCGTTATCGTCAATCGTTGTTACTGGGACTTTATGGGTTGTAGTAAAGGAAAATCAACTTCTTTGGATAGGTATTGGTAATGTAGTAGCAGCGTTCATTGTCGTTGCAATCGTAGCAGGCATGCTTGCCATGGACAATAACAGCAAATCTGCAGTACAAAGCACACCGGCTGCAGCACCACTGCGTGGGTTAGACGTTGTAGAATAGGAGACGTGTAAATGACTGCAGATCAAATTCTATTTTTCATTTTTGGTGCAATATCGCTAATTGGTGCCATCGCTGTCATCTCATTTCGTCACCCGATTTATAGTGCTCTCTCTCTTATTGTGACGTTCTTCTCACAAGCGGGATTGTTTGTGCTTTTAGGGGCGCACTTCGTTGCTGCTGTTCAAGTGATTGTTTATGCTGGTGCAATTATGGTGTTGTTCCTATTTGTGATTATGCTACTGAACCTCGGCACACTTTCTGCAAAAGGAGTTCTCACTGGAAAGTTGAAAGGTATTGCGATAGTTTTGGGCATCCTTTTTGCTGCACAAGGTATTTATATTGCTGTTAACGCATTAACTAATACTGAGGTTGGATCTGCGGATGCAATGCAAAATGCAACTGCCCTCGCTGAAAACCCGATTGAAACTTACGATATTGGTAGACTTCTATTTACCGAATATCTCTTGCCTTTTGAGGTTACCTCGCTTATTTTGTTGGCAGCTTTGATAGGTGTAATTGTCTTGGTAAAACGTGAAAATCGAACAGATAGTTAAC
>VYFM01000608.1 GCA_009842375.1 Candidatus Poribacteria bacterium
ACTATATTTAGTAAGTTTACAAAAAAGGAATTATCATAATGAATCCGACTATTAGTAAATTCAGAAATGCCAAAGCAAAACAAAGCGAATCTGTTGAGTTCCTACAAGTAATTGAGATAATACGGAGTGATACGCTTTCTGAAGAGACAAAAACATGTCTAAACCTTGTCAACAATAGAAATGGCAAGGTATATAAAGAATATAAAGAAACCAAACTGCCGGCGGTTACTTTTGCATCGGAACTAACAACAAGAGATAAGGAAATATCACTGGAGGATCGCGTCAGGTCTTATTCAGGACTTGTATGTTTAGATTTTGACAACATAGACACTGCGGATGCGTTATCTGAAGTTTCAGGAATGCCAGAGACGGTTTTAGCTTTTATCAGTCCTTCGGGGCGCGGTGTCAAGGTTGTTGTATCAGTGAATCCGATACCTACAAATGATACTGAATACAAAGCGAGCTATAGCGCGTGTGTTGAGGCGTACTCGTACATTGGAGAAATTGATAGATCGGGGAGTGATGTGACGCGTTTATGTTTCCTTTGTCAACACCAGAACGCTTTTGTAAATACCGAACCGTCGGGCGTAAATTGGGAGTTATACGAGTATGAAGAGTCAACACACATACCAGATAAACAGACAACGGGGTCGCGACCGGGAAATGTTGACTTGACGGCTTTGAAATACCTACATGCTGATGATTACGATGTATGGTTACGTGTGGGTATGGCGTGTCATTATCACAACTTGGATGTTTCAGTTTGGGAACAATGGAGTCAACAGTCCAGTAAGTACGAAATAGGTGTATGTCAAGATAAGTGGAAAACCTTTACAAAAGATAAACTGAATCCAGTGACGTGGGGCTGGGTTGTTTATACTGCTAAATGCTATGGATACACCACACAACAGAAAAGGAAATCGACTAAACAATCCACACAACAGGACACCACACTTGATAATCCTTTCTTTAGTGGTAAGAAGTTTCTACCTATGGCAATGGAGTCATATCTGATTCGTGAGGATAAAAGATATATTTCACTACCATTGGAAAAGGGGCTGCGGTTGTATCATAACGGGATTTATGTAAAGGAAAAGGATTTGCCAAAGCGCGAGCAGTTAATAACACAGATAAAGCAGGCATTGGGCGGTGAATTGTTTAAGCATAGTCATTACAAGGAAGTTGAAAATATGTTGCTTGAGTCAACAACACCGATTACCGAGTGTGAACCGTCGGGTCTTCTCTGTGTTGAGAATGGTATTCTAAACCTTGATACGCTTGCGTTGACACCGCATACACCCGATCAGATTTTCTTTACGAAAATACCAGTATCTTTTGATAAGGATAATGCAAAGTGTCCACAAATTCTGAAATGGCTAAATCAAGTCTTGGACGGGGATGATGCACAGGTAAGTCTTTTCTTTGAATGCGTAGGATATACCTTACTACAGACAAGCGAATTACAGAAAATCATAATCCTTGAGGGAACAACAAAAACAGGTAAATCAACGGCTGCCAAACTACTGCAGGCGTTATTTGGACGTGATAATGTAAGCAATGTATCATTACACGCTTTGGATAACGAGGATAACAGATTTTCAAGGGTAAAACTTCACGGAAAAATTGCCAACATATCAACAGATATGAGTCAAAAGCAATTAAAGGGTGATGGGTATGTCAAGGCTATTGTCGCTGGCGATCCAATTGAGGCTGAACACAAGGGCGTTGATTTATTTACATTCACACCAAAGGCAACGCTTTGGGCTATGACTAACAAAATTCCAAGATCTTATGATAAAACAAGCGCGTGGTATGAACGACTTTTGATTATACGTTTTGATAAGCAGTTTCTACCGAATACAGATACGCCACCAGATACCAACATACTTGCTAAAATAGCAACACCGAATGAGTTATCAGGCTTATTAACCATATCCTTGATACTTGGGAAACAAGCAGTGGAGCGCGGGTATTTCAGTACCACAGAGAAACAAAAACAGGCGGTACTGGAAGTTATGACAAACAACGACACGACCTATCTGTTTGTTGATACACTTAACACCACACAATACGTTTGGGATGATACTGAATTTTACAACATGTATATTGAGTGGGCTGATTCCGAAGGAATTGATAGACCGATGTCAAAAACAAAGTTAGCGGAATCTACAGAACTTCACGGAATTGTGAGAAGGAAATTGGGAAACCGAGAAAAACGCGAGTGGAAATGGGTAAAAGGAATTAACAATTAGATATTGTGTCCACACTTTTTCAAGATGTGTCCGCACGGTGTCCAGTATTTTTTTCAATTATGTGGACACGCATAAATCTATACTATTATTGATTTTATTCGGTATATATCCAATGTGTCCAGTGTGTCCATATATACTATTGCGTACAAGAATTTTATATAACATTATAGTATAAGGCGGTACGGTATAAATTGAAAAGTTGTACTGGAGTTGCAAAAAGTCTGGACACTGTGCTATTTGATGTGCTATGAACCTATACCACGATTGACTTAACGCGTGTCCAGAAAGGTGCGGACACACATGCGGACACCGTTTTTTTGAGACGCTATGAACCTATATCACAATTGACTTAACGCGTGTCCGTACTTTTGTTGGGACACGCGGACACAGTACGCCTAAAAATAATGCCAAGTATCACTGATTCTGCTTTTCCTTTATCCACCCTACGTACTCGCTTGCTTTCGTTTCTGGGAGTGTGTAGACACCCCGCTGCACTCGGACGATCTCGCCTGCATCTAATAGTTGCTTGAGCTTATTGCCTATTGCCTGAGGACTGCTATCAATCGCTGCAACAAGCGATGCTGTTGTTTTCTCATGCCCGGAAGCCAGAAGAGAGAGTATTTGCTCTTGTATAGTAATGCGAGGAATGTTCCCACCCCGCAGTTTATTCAAGACGCGGTTTGCTTGTCTTGAGGAGCATCCTAAGATCCGTTCCACTTCTTCTCTGCTGGTTTCAGCAGTTAAGTTCGCCTGTTCTACTTCAAATCCTTCGCGTATATGTATCGTTTCTTGGAGTTTGTGTAATCCACCAGCGATCTCAAAATCCTCCCAGTCAAAGAGAAATGTTTCCAGTCTATCGGTAATATCCGGCAACTCAAAGTCGGTGAGCAGCATCAAGGTCTTACCGCTATTGCGGTTTAATCCAACCCTTCCGACAACCTGTGTGAGTAATCCTGAAAGCTTTTGATTAAATATCTCTTGTATTCGTTCATCTTTATAATCACCCGTCCATATATCTCCTTCATAATTGAGAGGTTTTTCGTCATTTCCGAACAACATCTGTGCTTCACGCCAGATTATGTGCGGCTCTATATGGGGTGTCCCGACGATCCATAGCACCTGTACTGCTTCAAAATCTGTTTCTATCTCACCCAACATTTTGAAGCCTGAAACAAAATGGACGTTCGGCAGTGACACTAAGTCAGCTAATCTATCCGTAATCGAACCCGTTGTGACAATCGCATGCGTTATGTTCGGATCCCTGTCTACTTCTGCGCGAATACCCCGAAAATAACGTTCACCTAATTGAGACAACTCCATAATGCTTGAATTGCCATCGTAGTTTAAGATTTCATGGAGTAAGTCGCCACCAGCGCGGAGCTGAAAGACTTTGTTGCCCGGCACCCAGGCTGTCGGTTCAACACGAACGACAGCCATGTCCTCATCCGGGAATACTTTGCGAAGCTGTGGGTCAGAGAACGAGGGTGAAATGAGTAAAAGGCGTTTAACGTCTGAAGGTAGTTTTGGGGGCATCCAAAACTTTAGATATGTTTCACTCCACTGCATCGGCGCATCATCATCACGCGGATAATGCTTGAAAAAACTTCGTAACTGATGCCAATACGTCCACTCCGGATTGACACTGTCCTGGACATTGGGAGAACACATCTGCTGGACAATCTCGTCTTCATATTGATAGAACGCGCTAACCGCAGCACGCACCTGCCCAATAGGATTGCTATACGAATCAGTTTGTGTTCCCATGGCATTCATAAGTGCTACAGCAAAGTTACCTAAAGCTTGTCCTTGCCAGTCGGCTATCCATTGCTCAACAACTTCTTTTGATAACTCACATTCAAGAAATAGGTTTTCTATTGATGCTATACGTTCATGTAAGCAGGTTGGATGACTGTCCAAGGGCTCCTTTGGTATTTCGATGTCTGTCAATACATCTATTTCGGAAGGCGTGAGTGCCAGAATGCGTATATCACGCGCTAATATTTGTTTTAGCTGCGCTGAACGTTCTTTGAGTGTCTTATATACCTTTTGGGGTGTTTGTTGTTTTTGAAGTTTCGGTGGCATCCGTTTGATTGCCAATGGACTTAAACGTCTCTCACGAATAGCGTGAACTGTTTCGTTGAAAGGTGTTTGTTCTGGAATACCCGTGTCGTTCCATATAACTGTTATCGGGACAGCATGTATCGGGAACTCTGTATTTGGTGTCGCTTCACGAATCCACACGGTGTCCCGATCTTCCCACAAGGCTGCAGACACATCGTTGCGCTGCCAGTAGTGAAAGCCGTTCATCTCACGTTCATAAGAAAAACCACGGTTCAAAAACGCTGCTTTCGCAAAATTGAGATTGGTTGAATTGAGCGAAGAGGGAACAGTAGCGACTTGGGTGAACTTTTTCTGAGACGATTCAGGTGCGTGGAGCGCAGCACGTAGGGTATGAAGCGGTGCAAAGACTACTTCTTTTGTAATGTAAGGCGGATTTAACAGGTTACCGATTAAAATCTCATACCGCATGTCCCAACGGCTATAGCTTTTGTCTCCATGGACTTCAAGGTAAATGTCACAATGGTTCGGATCTTCTTCGGTAGGTGCATGTTTATAGACATAATATTTTTCTGCATCGCTGTCGGGATGTAAGTAATCTTGGATTCGGCAAGTGAAACGAAGACCACCGGATTTGGTCAGTGTTAACAGCGGATTGGCTGACGTGTTGAGGAGTGCTTGTATACAATCGGAAACAAGTTCAGGTTCATCACAAATCGCTTCATAACAAAATTCAAGGTCGTGCCATCGCGCACCCTCACGTTCAGACGGAATACCGGTATATATCTGAATACCCCAGGAGGTGTCCCACTGTCTCAATCGCCAATCTTCTGTGGTTTGCCGTCTTAAGAACCGATGCCCCCCTAAATCTTGGGGTCCTTTGTCGTCTTCAGGTGCATGCCCTATTGGCATAAAAGAGATGGACGCATTCTCAAGTGCATCCAGTGTTAGCGGATTGGCACGCACACAATGCACCTTGATATGATACGGGACACGTTTATATAACGCCGGTGTAATAACTGTTTTGCGTTGCCGAAGTATTTCTGCTTCTGCATGTCTTTTGTGACAACGTTGAAAAATATCTTCTAATACATCCATGTATCTTGACTTATGAAGGTGGAGATTTAGAATATCTCTGTATACTACGCATATACAGGGATTGATCCTACCAGGCGGAAGGATGGGCGGGAGGTTTAACGTCTCTCCCGCAGGACGTTCATGAATAACACAATTGCCAGTGATTTTTTACACGCGACTGGCGGCGGCGAGGTTTTATGATCCTACTTGAGAATCAGCATCTTACGGGTAGCGGACATGCGATCCGTTATCAAGGTGTAGAAATACACACCACTTGCTACATGTTCACCGATAGCGTTGCGACCATCCCAATAGGCGGCGCGACTACGGTCGGTGTAGTAGCCTTTTGACTGATGTCCAAGGGACAACGTACGCACTTCTCTACCAGCAGAGTTGTAAATCGTTATCTGCACATCAGAACTTGTTGCTAACTGATACGGTATCCACGTCTCCGGATTGAACGGATTCGGATAGTTCGCAAGCAAACGCGTCTTTTCTGGGGTTACGACTTCTAACAAGCTCTGCAGATACGCCAACGTGAACTGCGCTGTCGCAGATTGGTTATCCGTAGCAAGCAACAGAGCAATCTGACGTTGAACCTCTTCACGAGATACCTTCGGACGTTCCTTCGCAACCGCTACTGGCGCAGCATTCGATTCATCGCGGTTATCAAACACAAGCAACAGGTCAAGGAAGTTCACAACGCCATCATCGTTGACATCAAGTCTCGGATCGCTCGGTGGACTTTCACCCAATGCATTCGCTACTAACGAAGCATCGATGTTATCTACCACACCATCACGATTGACATCATACTTTGAGAACGTGCCTGGCGCACGCGTCGTTGTACCAGACGGCACCGCAACATCACCAAGGGACACTAAGTCGCTAACGACCGCACGAATAGTCGACGCATCTCGGTTCCCTTGCATAATCCTACCAAGACTATCCGCCCAGTAGATCTTATCATCATCCCCATCATAAGAAATACCGTAAGGAACACCTCTCGTTGTTCTCAACTCTTCCACATTGGTGCCATTTAGGTTAGCACTATGAATCTTACCAGAGTCATCACCCGTTTGCTCAGTCCAGTAGACTTTACCACCACCAACTGCTATGCTGTTCAACATATCATAACCACTGGAAATAGTTGACACACCTGAACCATCAACGTCCGCTGATTGAACAGTGCCATCACCTGTTATCCAGTACACTTTACCCGAGTCAACAGCAATGTCTGTCGGATCGGTCAGACCTAAAACAAGGTTCGGAACAAAACCTGAACCGTCTATGTTGATCGACTGCACTTTACCACGTTCGTTGGTCAAGTAAATCGTATTACTGGCAGTGTCAACGGTAATACCTGCAGGCGCAGCTGACAGATCACGGATCAACTGAATGTTACTACCATTCAGGTTAGAACGGCGAATCCGACCGCTATTATTACCCGTCTTCTCTACCCAATACAGACGATTGCTTGTTACAACAAGACTCACTACATTTTCAACACTCGACGCAATGTCTTCCACATTGTTGCCAACAAGACGATGCAATGTGCCACCATCCGTGTTGATCCAATACGTATCCGCTCTACGAGATGCAGGCAGACGAATATCGGGTTCCGGCGGCGCAGGGTCTATCGCTGTCGCTGTAAACGTTACGCGAGTCGATACACCTGATACACTCGCACGCACTGTATTACGACCCGGTTCATCACCCAACGTCAGATACGTTTCCGCACGACCCCGTGAATCTGTCGTATCAGATGTTGCAGAGAGACTACCGCCACCGTCTGTCACGCTAAACGTTACAGTAACACCTGAAACAGTGTCGCCATCTTCGTCTAACACTTCAACAACAAACGGATCGTCAAGCTCTGTGCCAGGATCACCGCTCTGGTTATTACCGGACACAATCTCAATGTCATCCGCTAAATTACCGACGTTAATCGTAAAGGTAACTGATGAAACGCCAGATACACGTGCCGTTATAAAGTAAGTGCCAGCAGCACGCGGCAATAATTCCGCCTCCGCTTCACCAAGACGATCCGTTTCCGCACTACGAGGTGTCAGTGTGCCACTACCACCTCTCATGCTGAACGACACAGTGACACCTTCAAGATCGTCACCATCCTCATCCGTAACATGAACGATCATCGGCGCACTACGTTGGTTCACCGCAATTCGCTGGTTATCACCTGATACGATTTCAAGACTATCAGGAACAAGTGAACCTGTCGCTTCAAACGTAACATCTGCAACGCCTGTGATACCAACGCTTGCCGTAACTTCGTTATCTTCGTCGTCTTCATCTAACACAAGATACGCACGCACATCACCGTTCGCATCACTATCAACAGTTAACGTTCTACTGCCACCTGTAGCAGTGCTGGACTCAGAAAGTTCTCCATCGCCATCTGTCACTGTAAAGGTTACAGGCACACCTTGCACAGCGGTACTATCACTAACCCGAACAACCTTCACGACAAACGGCTCATCAAGCACTTCACCGCGATTACCATCCTGGTTATCACCAGAAACACTATCGCTTGTATCTTTCACGAGGCTAACAGCAAACACCGTAACCGTAACGGCACGGGTTTGAGTCCCTGAAACAGCCGTGATAGTATACGCGCCAGCTGCCTTCGGTAGCCTGAACGTATCCGGCGTAACAGCCCTACCAGTGTTATCTGTTATCAACACAGTCGATGACTGAACTACTTGCGCAGCGTTCCTAACGGTAATCGTCACAACCTGGTTCACTGCCGGCGTATTATTCTCATTATTAAACAAGATTGTCAACGGATACGCTACACCCGGTCCACCGGTGATTACTGTTTGACCAAGACTGTCAACAGGCTGAATAATGGTCAGACGCGTGGATGTCGTTGGCTGTTGTGCTGTTCCTGTAATCTCAAAGGTTACGGGTGTCGCACCACTCGCGTCAACATCGCTATCCGTGATGACCGCACTTATCAACCGTCTCGCTGTTGAAATTACAGAAAATTGATACGTGGCATCGCCGTTACCATCGGTGTTTACTGTTCCAGAAGGAAGGTCATTTCCACTGCTATCTCGGAACGTGACTTCAACACCCGATTGCGCAGCATTCGTATCTGTCCTTGTTACGCGTACCCGCAATGTAGCACTACTCCCAATAGTCACGGTTTGTACCCGATTTGTTCCACTCGGAATCATTAACCGCACTGGAACTTCAGTAGTAGGCGTTGTACTACCGCTAACGAATACTGAGATACTTGTACTTTGATAATTCGGAGCACTTGCGGTGAGTAGAAAAGAACCAGTATTCGGTAAGGTAACTGGTATGGTTGCTGTAGCACCACTGGGACCTGATACAGTTACACCGACAGCAGGCGAGATATTGGAACCTGAGGGACCAGTCAATGTAACAGTTATACCACTAACTGTTCCTGTCCCAATAATTATATTTAGCGGTGTTCCCGCAGTTGCACTGAACACACCGCCCACCGGTCTATTTTCTACTGTCAAGAGAGGAAGGGCTGATGTGACCTGAACCGTAGCTGTTCCACTCCTATAATCGGTTGCACTTGCAGTGATGGTTAACGCCCCACCAGTTCTCGGTAGTGTGAACCGCATCCTTGCAACGCCGTCACTTCCCGTTGGTACAGAAGCTGTTGCAAAAGTGCCACCTCGATTACTGGTGAAAGCGACCAACTGGCTACCTCTGCTATCAGAGGTAGTAGCGGTAACATCTATTGTTGTTCCCCCAGTTGCGGAGGCAGGTGCGCTTACAGTAAGACTCTCAGTTGGCTGCGGCTGTATTATCGGAGTCACTATCTCGGCTGCATTTGCATCAGATGTAAATGTAAAGGTTACACGATAGGTATCGTCCGTAAAATCGTCATTATTGTTAGCATTAATAACAGCTGTAACTGTCGCTAGTCCTTCTGTCGCTGGTAGAACAGTACGGATCTTGGCTTGACCGTTAGAATCTGTTGATACTGTATAGTTATTATTGGCATCAATCTCACTGGGAAAACCGGACGCACTGGCGAGCGTTCCACCGGTGCTAATAGAAAAGACAACTTCCTGTCCAGAAACGGGACTACGGGACGGGCCTGCATCTCGAACCTCAACCACAATAGGATTAGGAAGCAGAGCAGAGGGACGTCCTACCTGCCCGTCACCAGACACTTTGTTTAGCAGAATACCTTGATAGAAATAGGTGATAACATGTGTTTCATCCGTGGCGTCCTTAATCGATGCCGTCACCTTGTTAGTTCCGCCATTCATCCGAAGTTTCGCGCTGGCTACATTGCTGTCATTAGAAAAAGTGGTAAGGGTACTCCGAAGTGCATTTGCGTCGGGACTCATATCACCGTCCCGATCCTCATAGAGGCGTCCGGGACCATCAACTGAAAAATTAACGTATACCCACGTTGAATTGGTCCCTGTCCCTGTCAAAGTTACCATAACATCCGAATCTAAATCATAGTTATTTTGCGGGTTAGCAAGACCAATACCGATTTTAGGATTTGTGACAGGGTCTGTGGTACCATCAGTTGCGCTAAAAGTCTGATCGGCGATATCTTCTGGTCGCCGAATGCCGTACCCCGTAAATATTAGTGGCGTAAAACCAGCAGGAGATGCTTGATCGGTTACTGTAACTGTAAAACTTCCGGGAACTGTAGGGCTACATCTCACAGAGATGGTGCCGTTGCTAAGCCTACCTATATTATCGTCTACCACATTGGGGCTGGGAGCATTTTCATTCAGTGTGAAAGTCGCGGCTGTAGCCGACTCGCTCCCTACCCTAAGACTCACAGTTGCTGGGGCAACGGTAATCGTAATGGATTCGTCATCTGCATCAGTCGTATCAACCCCGCTTATGCGAAAACTGAAAGTAAAATCCTGATTAAAAAGTTTGTCCTGATGATCGCCGCTCACTTTACTTGCAGTCAACACCGCCTCTGCCACGCCTTGCACACCAAACCCCAACACAAATGCTATCAGCACCCCAAGGACGAATTTCCGCCTAAAAATTGTATTATTCATTATTTATATCTCCTCAATATATCTAAAAAGGTTGTACACATCTTGTATCTCCGGACAACAGGGATCCTCTGTCTCCTCAAAACCTAAGCTGCCTCTTTGTATCGTAGGTCGGGTAGAGCTTGCGAAACCCGACAAAAACAATACCAGTCGGGTTTTGCTATCGCTCTACCCGACCGACCTATACATATAAAATAAGGACATTGCAAGCAATGTCCCTACTTTTTTGGATAGGTTAGGTTAGCTAAGTATTCCACAATAGGAAACTGCTGCACCGGAAATTACAACAGTCTCCTAAATGGGGAATAGTTTTAGTTAGATTTTCCTTCAACAAGGATACTGCAGTTTCCTTATTGTGAGGAGAAATTGGTTAAATTATCCCTGAAATTCAACCCTATTGTGAAGCTTCTTTGAGCTCACTCCACGTCGTTGTAAGTTTGTTCTTCGCTGAGATCAACCCTTTCAACTTGGTTATCGCAAGCGGTTGACGATCACCAGCGAAAGATACATCTTCAATCTGGTAGTAGTATATGACACCAGGCTTGGCTGTTTGATCAACCCAGCTATAAGTGCTACGTTCACCTGTCGTGCCAGCACCTTCAATCAGATCACTGTTCACCTGCTTGAACTCACCATCACGAGCATCACTACGATAGATATTAAATCCAGCGTTGTCAAGTTCGGATTCAGTAGTCCAGCGGATTGTCACTACACCGTCTTCAAGTGTCGGACGGAAAGATGACAACTCAACAGGTAAGACAAGACCTACACGATGTCCCGGTGTGCCATAATCATCTTCATCACCATACCAAGTAGACTTGATTGTGACTTTAAATTCTCTTTCCGTATTCACAGCAGGAATCCAGCTGTATTTCATGTCAATACCATCAGTATCGTTGCGTTTGCCACCTTCTTTGAAGATAGGCATCACATTACTTTCTGATGTATTCAGACCAGTACGGGCGACACCATCATCATAGATACGGATAAAAGATGTTCGGTTATTATCAGCAGCGACACCCATGGGGAAATCCCACGCATTCGTATCACTTGTCCGATTATCACCATCAAGGTTACCGATATGGTCAACAACTTTATTATCTTTGTCTAAGAGTGCGATAGAAAATGCAGTCGGGTTGAAGAACATATAACGTGTATTCGCACCGAATTTACCTGCACCAACATCTCTGTAGACATTAAAGACACGGTTCTCATTGAAGACATCTATACCGGTTGCTGAATCACTATTTGCCTGTCTGGCATTACCCGCAACAATCAGAACTGTCTGTTGTGGCTGGATCGTTTTCACCGAACGGCTACTATTGAACCCAAGATCCATCAGATTCATCGGGTTGCCATCAGCATCAAGCATTTCAAAACGTAGTTTCCAATTTCGCAGATTAACCGCATCGGTCGGTGAACTATTGAAAAGTTCAATCCACTGCGGGTAGACTGGATTATCAGCATTTGGACCTGTGGCAGGCATAATCTCACTGATCGTCACGGAAACTTTGTCAGCAGTAGCTTTGACAATACCGGTATTACCAACGCTATTACCGTTGTATCCCGGTGTGCCATTATGGATACCAGGTGCTCTTGCTGTGCGTTTATAACCGAGACCGGTATAAATCGCATCACGGAACGCATAGTGTCCAACTTCTTCGTTTTTGTGTGTGACACCAGTACCAGCACGATTAACACCGTCGCTACCATCAGCATCGTTTCTCGCTGATGTCTTAACGTGTTGACGATAACGAACACGGTTTACATCAAGACGATTGTGTCGTCTATGATTCAGGTCGCCATGTCCATAATGCGGTCTATTATGTCCGCTGAAGTTGACCAGAGGCCAAAGCGTTGTGCTATTGAGACCTGCTGGGTTCGTTGGAGGATAGTTGGATTTATCCAATCCTCTATGGGATCCAGCAACATCAATAATTTTGTCAATATCGGCACCACCAGTTTCAGCAACACCTTTACCACCATGTTGGTTAGCTCTATGCCCTTCATAGTTGTCATGCTTACGCAAGATTAGGACATAATCACCACCATCAGGTAAACCACCATTTTCAAAAGTAATCACTTTCTGTCTCGGTGGCTGACGAGTACTACCGGGAACATTCAGTCCAAGACCATCAACTTGATCGTTAGCATTGACATCAACATTATAACCAACTGCGATCGGATGATCGTCATCATAGCGCGGATCACTGGCAAGCAACAAGATAACACCATTTGGCGCAATCTTCGCATTATCGTTATTCGGGAACTGAATCATTGGTTTATCATCATCTGTCGCTCTTACCACTGAAATCATCCAGTTACGGAGGTTGACCTCGTTACCGGTAACATTGCGAAGTTCAATCCATTCATATTGGCGATCACCATCCGAACGGTTCGCAACTTCGTTTATGATAACTGGACTGGATGGAACGTTTGTTGTACCAGCACGTGTACTCGGTCTCGGAAGTCCAATACTGTGCCGACGCCCCGGTGAACCTACATAATTATAAAGATCACCATCGTTCGGGTTTCTCGTCGCTACCGTCAGATACTCTCTATCCGATGCAGACCAATTTCCGCTGGATGTACCGTTCACATAACCGCGGTTATGAGCACCATCCCATTTTCTATGCATCGATTTAAAGTCTACACCTGTATAACTATTACCGTTCTGACCGGGAACAGTCCAGCCAGCAGAACCACGACCACCGTTATACGCATTACCAACTCTGTCTTCAGCATCATTATCAATATTGATAGCAGAATCTAAACCGGTTCTGGCATACAATAAGACTCTAACAGCACTACCTGTATGATTCGAAACTTCAATCCACTGTTCAGCGGCTTCTTCGTCATTAGTAGCACCACGCATAGATAGATCAGATGCCCACATCACTTCAGAAATACGAACAGATTGGTGCTGACCATTGCCACCATCTCGTGACTGACCCAGTTCTGCTTGACGATTTGCTTCTATTAAGCTAATTGTGCCACCGTTACCGCCAGCAGCAAAACTAAACAGCACTTCCAAATCCGGCATATTGCTCCAAACTTCCGTTGCAATATCTTCAGCAGGAGTTGGCGGATTCTGGTTAAGCGGCAATCTCGGTTGGTCTGACAGATACTGGCTGGTTAATCCTGCTGTTTTGGTAATAACCAAAATTGTGTTCGCAGGAATCGCAAATATCGGACCGATACTATATGTAGCGGAAACCGCATCGTTCATATTTCCAGCAGCATCAGCAATAGCACCTGCAGCGACTGTTACTGTAACAGTTGTATTCACATTGGCACCATCAGCAATCATCGGATTAACAGTAATTTGGTTACCTGAAACGGATACAACACTACCGTTTGAAACACTCACTTCATTCATTGCAACTGCAGCACCAGCAGCAAGACCACTACCACCTTCATCAGAAATAGTGAAAGTGATTGAGCCGCCTGAATCGTCAATAACAACGTCATCAGCGGGACCTTCCATATCACTAGCTGAATCAGGACCTTTTGGATCTTGAAGCATAACGACCGGTTTTGTGGTATCAGCAGTTGGCGGTATCACTGAAGGACGTGTCCACGTTACAATTGTATCCTGTTCCAACTCATTACCAACCATGTCTGCGACTGAACTCTCTTTAATAACAATCACAACTTGTCCAGCATTTGCTGGAACAGGTGTAACCGTCAATTCCCAAACTTGCGTACCATCTTCAGGTTGTGTTGCAGCCATCATAGGTTCGGTACTGGTTAACAGTACATTACTATTCGTTCTATCAATATCCGCATTTGCAAAAGCAGCATCACCAGTGCCAAGTGCTTCACTGAAAGTGATGGTAAGTGTTACTGCACCGGGTGCTACTGGAGCAGCAGGACCACCGGCAGTAGCCATCACCGTCGGGTTGACCGTATCATATCTTGCCATATCGGGACCAGCAGTAGGTGACCTATACAAGTTACCTTCAAGGTCTGCGACAGAACCATCAAGAAGCGTTACGGTAACCTCAGTTTCAGCGGGATCGCCTGTCGGATCGACCATTACAGTCCATACTTGTAGCGCGTCCGCAGTTGCTACAGTTCCTGCAGTTGCCGAGACGAAGGTTCCCCCCTCAATCATAAGATGGTTTTCAAGAAGACCCGTAATTCCTTCATTAAACGTCAATGTAAACGCCAAATTCGCTGTAGAACCTGGAGTCATAACACGTGCAGGAGCACTAATCATAACCGTCGGTGCATCAGTTTCTGAGGGATCTGGTGGCGGAGGTGTTGGAGGTATTACAGGCGCAACATAGCCATTCAAAGAAAACGGATTTGGTGTCTGGAATTCTGCGTTTCCACGACCCTGCATTATATTAGGACCGACAAGTTGCGTTAAGGAATAGACTTGATTTTCAGCCACGGTTACCCAAAGCGATACAGGGAGCCGCATCTCCGTTAAGGTTCGTGCATTTGTTGCATTAATCGTAACCGGCACCAGAAATTCTCTCGCAGAATATTCATCATCTGCAGTATCAGTATCAGTATCAGCCCCTGCTGTTTGAACGCGTGTAAGTGTGCCAACCTCGAAAAAACTTCCAATATTCACGCCAGCTACGTCCGCTGCTGCTGCTACGAAACTAACACCAGTAAAAACCCCAGTGTTTGCAGCAATAGTGGGCGCGGCTTCAGCTGCCGTACCAGCCTGGGCTACGGGATACACATCCCGATCAAACGTGATCTTCAATTGAAAACTACCCGCATCAAGCGTATCAGGAGTAGTATCAGTCGTATCAGCATCAGCAAGAGCAATAACTATGCGAGTGTCATTATCTGCTGTTAAACTACTCACAAGCACGATATTCATGCCGTCTACATTACTGACCAATGTACCACCAGTTGAGGCGGGAGCCACTTGACCCATTGTATCCTCTGCCGTAATAGAAGATACCATTGGCGCGGTTGCATAGTGACTGTGATCAGTTTCCGCAGGATCTGCATTGTCGGCATTATCATTATCTATGCCATCATGAAGTAGCGCAAAATCAGTCACGGCTCCATCCACAACGTGCGCCATCGCCGGCAGTGCAGCAAACGCCAGCAGCAAAATAAAAGTTGTTATACAATATGTCAATCTATTTGACAATAACATCATAAACTCCTTATAAGATTGTTGAATTCAAGTTAAAGATTCAGGGAAATTAAATCCTGTTAATCTAACTTTCTTATTTTTCGATTATTAATATTGTGTCCTCAAAAAACAGGGATAACCTGTTTAGCTATCTAACCATTACCACATCAGCTCAATATCCTACCGTGTGGCATATCTCTACGTTCACAAATTGCGGTAAAGGGTTTGTGGGTTATGAAAACACCGCATTGTCAACGCACTTTAATTATAAAACATAATAACATATATTGTCAAGTTAATTCTTAATAATTGTCTTAATATGAATATTTAGATATACCAGTTTATCAATGTCGTGAAGCATTTCCACCTCCTAAACCTATATAAATACTGATAT
>VYFM01000174.1:0-9484 GCA_009842375.1 Candidatus Poribacteria bacterium
ACTTATGCATCACAAGGACTTGTTGCGATTTTGACACGGAATTATTTTCTTGGTCCTCCACCTCAACTTACGCCAGAACAACAAGAGGTGTTTGTGATCGGAACTCAGTAAAACTGAGGGTTTTTCCAGTTATCAGCAGATAATAGACTATATTGAAAAAACCTTTGATATCAAAATGAACTACAAAGCCGTTCATGTGTTAGTTCATTGTAAATGGAAAGCCAACTCAAAGTGCCCGTAAAAGTCATACAAAAAACGAAAAAGCGTGTGAGGCGTTCAAGTTAGACTCCCGAAAATCTGAAAGTCCTTTTGCTTGATAATGATCGTTTTCATCAAGCAAAATACTATACGCGGGACCAAACTCGCTTTCGTTAGCAGGCAGAATAAACTCCAATGTAAATGGGTAATTATCTTGAGTCTAAGTATACTATTATTCGAATAATTATCAAGTTAAGGTTGACTTTACATTAGAGTCTATTGATGGTGTTGATGGTTTACTAAAATTGCCAGGATTAGCACTTACTCCTGCTGGTAAAATAGACGTGTTGTGGCGATGGCAGGTCAATATTTATCTGGATTTGGTCCTCGTTGTGTTCGTGCTGCACTTGACCTATTCCGAAGCATTTATGAAGTTGAAGGCATTTTGTTGCAACTGAGAATAAACTACTCGGTGCCACCTGAGGAAACATACAAAAACGAACAAAGATCTTCTTGATCCTCATAGTCCGGATGTCCCTGACCTTGAGGAAGAGATTAACCAGTTAGTATACAAACTATACGATCTAACACCTGCAGAAATAAAGTTAATAGAAAAGGAAACTAACCAATGAAAGTCTTAATCATCGGTGGGACGGGAAATATTAGCCGCGGGATTGTGGCTGCACTACTCGACAGAAACCACGAAGTTGTCCTATTCAACCGTGGACAGCATGTTGACCCACCTCCAACAGATGTCCGTGTGATTCTTGGTGACCGACAACATCGCGATGATTTTGAGACAAAAGTCAAAGCGGAAAGCTGGGACGCGGTAATTGATATGATTAGTTTCAATGCAGATGATGCTGCGTCCGCACTGCGGGCATGTCAGGGAAACGTAGGTCACTTTGTACAGTGTTCAACCGTGATGACTTATGGACCACCTTTCAGTGGGATAAATCTGCCAGAAACAGCACCTTTACAAGGCACATCGGGATATGGACTTAACAAAGTCGCAGCAGATAATCTGTTATTAGATGCCTATGCAAACGATGGTTTTCCTGTAACTATTTTCAAACCGTCATATACTCACGGACCTGGAATGAATCTACTACGCCAAGTAGGTGGAGATGGCAGCTGGATTGATCGATTACGTAAAGGGAAACCAATTCTCTCTGCTGGTGATGGATTGAATTATTTTCAATTCCTGGCATCGCGGGATGCTGGAGATGCTTTTGCAGGAATACTCGGTAAACCTGAATGTTTTGGAGAAACATACAATCTTGTCCATCCACAAGCACGCACCTGGGATGAGTGGCACCGTGCTGCTGCTGATGCACTCGGTGTTGACATAGAAATTGTGCATGTATCCCAAGAGACACTTATCGCGATGGCACCCGAACGGTTCAGTGGATTACGAGGTAACTTCGGACATACACAGATTTTTAGCCACAAGAAACTTGCAGCAGTGTTACCTGAATTCAATCCACAAATTCCGGTAACCGAAAGTGTTGCGGAAAACATCGCATGGATGGATAAACACAATCGTGTACCAGATAGTGATGCAGATGATTTAGAAGATAAGATTATAGATACAATCCGCAATCTACCACGCATTGGTTAACTGAGAGGTGAAGAGATTATGCAAATAAAATCAGCGTTAAACTCTGAAAGGCTTGATCTTGTTGAACAGGATTTACGCGAAGTCGGTTTCCATATTATTGAGAATGTGATTTCTCCTGAAGAAGCAGACGAAGCACGCGAAGCAATATGGAAAATGGTTGAAGATGACATTGCAAACGGATATGACCACAGTTATGGTGATGGTAAAATACGACGCGTCTGGGCAATTGTTGGGAAATCATCCATTTTCCGAAGATTCATTCAGCACCCGACCGTGGTAGCAGTGTGGAAACGGATGCTTGGAGAAGATATGATTGCGTCAACTTTTACAGCGAACATCGTTGGTCCGGGTGCTCCTGCTGGAGGTTGGCACATTGATTACCCGTATTGGGCAATGCAATCTCCGTTCCCATCAGGTTCTTTAACAGGACAAACGGTGTGGATGTTAGACGAATTCACCGCAGAAAACGGTGCTACTGCGTGTATAGCGGAATCACACAAAACACTCCGTCGTCCAGAGTTGGGAGAAGCGGAAGGACTTGAGATGAGTGTTGCAATCGCACCCAAAGGTTCAATTCTGTTTACAAACGGGGCAATATGGCATCAATGTCTTCCGAATAATACCGATTCTCCTCGTGTTGGATTACTGGGTATGTATAACCGTTCTGTTATCTATCCTCAAGAGGATATGCCTCGGCAGTTGACAGACGATACGTTAGCGGATGAAAGCGACATTCTAAAACAGTTATTAGGTAGAAATATACCTTTTCGGCATCCTGATCAAGGACAGAATTGGCATCGCACAGAAACAGGTTTTCGTCAAACGTAATTAATTGCGTCAATTATATTTATCGGTAGGTTCGTTTTCCTAACCCAATAACACAGCCCCGTAGTTCGGAGTAAGGTAGTGATCGATTACATTGAGTTTGGTACTTCGTAGGTCACAACACGCGCTTCGAACTAAATCATCCTGAATTTGACATACCTAATCTTGACAATTAACAATACTTATGATACACTGAAATCGTACTTTATAGGAATTTATCATTCTTGATCCAGAATTCTTAGATCAACACATCCTATTCTTTTATGCCAATCTCAACTGTTATTAAAAACTTGTAAAATCTTATTGAACGTTGTCATTATCGTCACCAGAATCCACTTCGGCAGCGTAAAACAAAAGCGACTCCCGCACTGTATAAAGGTATCCCTTATCATTTTACTGTCCAGTGTGCGTACAAATACCCGATAAGACTCTATGAGCTTGAACGAGCGAGTATTTCCTTTATGCCAATAGGTCGTGCCCCATATCACGACCGCGGTCCCAGGCATTTTACAGGGCAACGGTTATTAAAACGTCAAAGTACATCAGACTGGACAGCGTCACTATGGAACAAATCGTGGGGGATACAAATATATACCGGTAAACCTTCAGAACACAATAGCGCGCCATGGCACGATGTTGAGATAACTTATGACACTATTTGTACTGCCCCAGACGCTGTATATACATGCATTCAGGCACTCACCAACGCTGTTGCTAACCCTTTATTGACCTTATCAAAATCCGGAGGAATCCGCTTTTCCTGCAGAGTACCGAATTATCTACATCCGAATGCTCAGGACGCAAGGCAATATATCTATAAGCATACTCCTAATTCAGAAAATCCATACCATCGTGATGTATACCTTGAAATCATTGCGGAAGAAGGATACAGCATGTGGGATGCGCGTTATGAGATATTGATTGGAAACCTGTTAGATCCCCCTATCATATCAAAGGAGGTACTTTTCGATGCAATTGATCCTCTTCGTGATTTACTTCACGTGCCAATACCATTGGGAGAAGATACATCGGAAAAATCCACTCAAACTAATCTTATTGTAACTACATACAATCGATCATTAAATCTTAATCTTGCAATACAAGCATTTATTAAGAAAGATTTTATATATTTACGAGAAGAAAACAACGTACACTACTGGACTCATCAAAAAAGCAAGACCGCTGTTAATCATGTGTCATTATGGGAGGATGAAGGCATTGTATGGGTAGAAGCATCTACTTCTGATTCTGGAATACCGCTGGCAGCAACACCAATGACAGATGTCTGGGACGATACCGGTATCTTACCGACTTTGAGTAGTAAAGAAATACCTGTAACAGACAAGGTGTTAGCTATCCGTGAAGGAAACCTTAGTCCGTTAGCATTAAAACGACCATCTCCTGTTCTACACAAGCCAGGTCCTGCCAACAAAACCTACAACACACTTGAAGAAACATCCAGACAGATGAATCGCGTATTTAAACAGAATGCACGTATTATTGGTCTTTTTGCTGAAACAGGAACAGGGAAGAGTTATGCAGTAAGTTCCTATATTCTCAACGATGGCAAGGTTAATCTGGCAAGTAATCTCGAAACTGTGAAAGAAATTGAACGAGACTTTGAGAAACGAGGTGTTCAAATTGTTGTTAGGAAACCCCGGAGTTACTTGTGGGAACAGGTAAGAAACATACCTGTTGCGGAACGAATGGCGACACCATTTCAACGCGGTAATATTTGTGAGGATCTGGAACGTTGTTCTGCACTTAAAATAAAAGGTGGGAATCCAGACGAAAGTATATGTCCGAAGTGTCCGATTTATACTGAGTGTCAGCATAAAGGATATCTGTCTCAGAAAGACGCATCAATTAATGCTAAGGCACAAATAATGCATCCAGCAAGGTTATTTTTGGACCCAGAACATTCTGAAATTTCGGAAGAATTACTTAATCAGGTAGATGGTACAGATAGTTTATGTATCATTGATGAAGCAAAAGCTCAGCAACTTTACATTAAATGTAATATATCAAAACATTCTTTAGAAGTTTGGGGAAAGAGATGGAAAGGGAATGCATTAGGAAGTTTTGCGGATGCGCTAATAAATGCACTACAAACTGGTGATGTGCCGAATGACAATGCTATAAGGTGTGTGCGTGCAATTATTCAGGCATTTGAACCACAGGAAGATGATCTTATCCAACAGATGTGCTTAGTCAATATATCTGGTAAAGTTGTACCATGTGAGTTTATTGATGATGAAACAGAGAATATATTAGCACATTTCTCCATAGAGTTTGAAGGTGGAACTTCTGCCTATATTCCACTTGACGAAAATGCAACAACCAGACTTATTGAACAAAAAATCAAGGTTTTTCCACTCCAAGACTTTGTCCCTAATAAGGACATAAAAATTTCAATGTCAATCACACAAGCTATTGAATTAGGTATCTTGGATATATCCACCGTAAAAAAAATCAAAGAATTACCAAGAGTCTATCGTAATCCAGATTGGACATTTTGGCATCAGATCAAACGTTTCTTCACATACTACAAGCAGAACGCTGATGCGCCAATGATATGGGACAACGATATGTTAGAGTTCTGGGTGCCACCAGTTCTGCATCCGAAAGTCAAACGATTACTAATCATGTCGTCGACTCTTAACGAAAGAGACTTACACAGAATATTCCCAAATCAGGAAATAAAAGCTCATCATATCAAACCCACTACATGGGTTCCAGGGAATCGTGTATATCAGATCCGATCTGGCATATATCCACGTCAAACGATTTTAAACTATGATACGGATTGGGACGTACTCGGTATGTCTGAAATTGGGCAACGCTTTTTTCTCGGTATCCAAGCAGAAATTGAGTGTAACCCAAACGTTAAGCACGTCATTATCTCAGGTGCACCAACAAGTAGACATTTGGAGAACATCGCATCAATTGAGAATGTATGTGTCGTGAAAAATTACAAACGGTTAGACAACATAGATTCCATACTTGAATCAGCAGACGTAATTTGGTTAGTTGGCGCACCGTATTTATCACCAGGGATCACTTTCAGGAATACACAGATTATGTATGGAAACAGTGAAACACCTCTTAGTTATGAGGGAGAAGTGGAATTTGGAAACTATAAAGACGAACGTGTCCGGTCTGTTTATGAACGAAATGTAAATGGATTACTCAAACATATTATAGGCAAAGTAGGATTAAACCGTTTACCGAACAAAACAGTTGTTTTACTGACAGGAATACCACTGTCCGACATAACTGATAGACCTGAAACGTTGCTGTTTGATTGGGAAGACTTTGAGATTGCTGGTGGGTTAGACAAACTACCTGAAACAATAGCAATACGGGAGCACTATGAAAAGGAAAGAGCCAATTTAACTGCTGAATCTGGGAGAGATAAGGTGCAACAAGTTTTGGGATGTTCAAAAGTTCATGCAAACCGTATATTGAACAAACTCAGGGGTGGTAAGATTATACGCATTCCATTCCGTGAACAAATTCTATCTCTCCTTGCTGATGGTGATAAAAAGACTGCCGAGTTGGTTGCAGCCATTGAAGGACATCCAATTTCTGTAAGAAATGAACTTAAACGACTTATAGATATTGGTGATATTGTAAAAGTCCGGAGAGGCATGTATTCACTTCCTAATGTTTAGCAATATAACCTGTTCCACAATTATCCGAACAAGTCAAAGACGCACGCATTCAGTCCATAGTTGGGATTGATTGTTCAATTTCATAGGTGTCGCTTCGTTCTATCCAACCTACGACACAAACTCCTTGTAACATCTGTCAATGAATATTCAATTTATAAAAACTCATAAAACAAAATAATCTTGCGACAGGAACAGTAAAACTTGACTGACATCATTCTATGTGTTAGAATACCCGCAAAAAACAGGAGGGGAGACTATATGACACTAATATCTTTGTTTGAGCAGGCAATTCAAGATTACGGTGATAAACCCGCATTGGCACATAAACCGAAAGGTGGAACCTATCAAGATATATCTTACACCGAATTCGGAGAATCGGTAGATGTTTTCAGCAAAGGACTAAATGCATTAGGGATACAAAAAGGTGATAGGGTAGCCATTCTATCCGAAAACCGTCCCGAATGGGCAATTACAGACTTCGGTATCCTAAAAGTTGGTGCAGTTAATGTGCCGATGTTTTCTACATTGACCGCAGTCCAAGTCGGATATATACTCAAAGATTCTGGTGCTAAAGTTATCTGTGTATCTACCAAAGATCAGTTGAAGAAGGTAATATCTATTCGCGATGAAGTGCCATCACTTGAGCACATCATTATCTATAATGAACTTGATGATGAAGTTCCAGCAGATGTAAGCCAATTTGTGGATATATGTAGTAAGGGTTCGGAGACAGATAGTTCTATAGAAACTGATATAGATGAATCCGATCTTGCGACGATAATCTATACCTCTGGGACGACAGGAAACCCTAAAGGTGTCATGCTAACACATGCGAATTTTATTTCGAACTACAATGCTGCTAAATCACTGATTGATGTCACTGAAACTGACGTGTTGTTATCTTTCCTCCCATTATCGCATGTATTTGAACGTCTTGGAGGACACTATGTTCCTTTGTTTTCTGGTGCAAAGGTTGCGTATGCTGAAAGCACATTCACCGTCGCACAAAATATGCAGGACGTTTCTCCAACAGTAATGCTCAGTGTGCCGCGGTTATATGAGACAATGTACGACAGAGTATTACGTGCTGTTCAAGCAGGTTCATCCCTTAAACAGAAGATATTCCACTGGGGTGTATCGGTCGGTTCAGCGGTAAGTTCAAAAATACAGCAGGGAGGAAAACCTTCTGCGATATTGAAATTGAAACAAAGCATAGCAGACAAACTTGTTTTTGCGAAATTGAAGGCTGCGACAGGTGGGAGACTTCGATTTTTCGTATCTGGTGGGGCAGCATTGCCAAAATCAATTGCCGAATTCTTTCATGCAGCAGGAATTCTGATTCTGGAAGGATATGGTCTAACAGAAACTTCACCTATTATCAGTATGAACCATCCCGACAAATGGAAATTTGGTACTGTCGGAGCACCTATCCCTGGAATTGAAGTGAAAATCGCTGAAGATGGCGAGATTATCACTCGTGGACCTCATGTAATGAAAGGGTATTTCAATAATGAAGAAGCTACCTCAGAGTCTATTGATTCAGATGGATGGTTCTACACTGGAGATATTGGCATTATTGACGAGAACGGGTTTATCCAGATTACTGATCGTAAGAAAAATATTATTGTCTTATCCAATGGTAAGAATGTAGCACCACAACCTATTGAGAGTCAATTGGTCCAGAGTTCTTTTATTAATCAGATAATGTTGGTAGGAAATGAACGAAAGAATATTGCTGCACTGATTGTACCGAATTTTGAGGCACTCAAATCGTGGGCATCAGAGAACGGTGTTGATACAACTGAGCTCTCAGAATTACTGAAAACACGTGAGGTGCAACAACTTATCCAAAGTGAGATACGGGAACGACTCACAGATTTTGCAGACTTTGAACAGGTCAGACGGTTTGCTTTGCTTGAAAAGGAATTCTCACAAGAAGAAGATGAGATGACCCCTACACTAAAGTTGAAACGGAACGTTATTATAGAAAAGTATAGTGATGTGATAGAGGATATGTATCCTGAAGAATCGTAATTATCTATCTGACAACGTCCTATTGCCATACTTCAAGTGCGGGTTAGGTTGACTTTGTAAAACCCACCCACAACTTTAGCAGTAAACATAATTTAAGACGGCACAAGTACAGTCAGTCCGTGCTTGATAATCTCAATTGTGGCGGGAGTTTCGCACATCGGTTCGCCATCAGCATATAGGGTAACTGGTGGGTCGGTTTGTATTTTCAGACTACGAGTCTGATGGATATTCACTGCAGGATGAAAGAGATGTCCTCCCCAGAAGAGCGTAACCATAAGCAGTAACACCGTAGAAGATGCAACCTCCCGAATGATACAGACATCAAAGACACCATCATCATACCGCGCATTTGGTACAATCTTAAATCCTCCTCCGTAGCTGCTTGTACTACCCGTTGCAGCAAGTAGTATTGTCCCCTCATATACACCAAAATCACCCTCAATTCGGACAGATGGACACTTGTATTGAGATAGTGTCGCAATAGCGGCGTAGATATAGGATGCTGTCCCTGAAAATGGGGTATTCCGTGCTGCAGCACGACGACTAACCTCTGTGTCGTAACCACACGTGGTAATCGTTGTGAAATAGCGTTCTGTGCCATTTTCTGAATGAACGTACCCTAAGTCAATTTGCTTGGGCGTGCCGGTTAATAGTGTTTGTATGGCAGGCTGCGGTTTACGCGGTATTTTTAGAGCAGTAGCCAAATCATTACCTCTACCGCATGGAAGTATGCTTAACGTCACATCTGGAACTTTGGCAACACCGTTGACAATCTCGTGTAGTGTACCATCTCCCCCACAAGAAATTACCCACTTAATTCCATTTGATACCGCTTCTTGGGCAAAACGTTTCGCATCTCCAGCACCAGCGGTTAATTGGATTCGTCCTTTATGGTTGGCTGCTGTCAACTCTGTCAATGCTTGTTCAGCAACTAATTTTGCTCTGCCTTTGCCGGATATTGGATTTGCGATTAGGATGAAATTGTCCATATTGGTTTTGTGATTATTTCAAATTCAAATTTGAATGTAAGAGATGCGTTTATTACACGTCTAAATAGCGTTTCTCTTAAAGATGTGTGGTTAAGATACTGTGTTAGGTTATCTATTCATTTTATTATAGCAATCTTACCAAC
>VYFM01000174.1:9494-15577 GCA_009842375.1 Candidatus Poribacteria bacterium
ACCTTTTTCTGTGTCTCAAATTCCAACATATAGATATAGATGCCGGTTGTTATATCTCCGACACTGCCGTTTGTCAACCACCACTCTTTGCTATTTCCATCGCTTTCGGTAACATCCAATTTTTCAAGTAATTCTCCCCTGGGAGTGAATAGTTGAATGCGTGTTCCGATGGGAACTTTATCAAAGGTTATCGTTCTTTTGTCCGTGTGGTGAGGACGGACAGGATTCGGATAGACACGTAACTGCGTGAAGTCTTTTATTTCAGAAATAAACTCATCCTTATGGATTTCAACCGGTATCGTAGAGACTTGAATAGCGTTATCATCAATATCTGTCACATTAGATACTGCAATCTCATATTGGATAGTTGGAATAGAAAACAGTGCATCCAGTTTCTCTCTATCAAATGCTAATAATACCCGTCTACCCATTCTATCACGGATTGCAGACATCGGCAACAACCCACTAAGTTCATTTGGTTTCCGCAACAGATATTGACGTTCATTGCTAATTGTTGAATTCATTTGCCTATCAAAGGTAACAGTAATCCAATTAGGGGACCGGTAGATTGCACCCACAATTTTTGGAGAAGTACGTGGGGTTACTGATACCGGTTCGCTGTGTTCTGTTTCAATACTTTTTTCGTTCTTCGCTGTAACACTATACCAATAGGTCGTATCTTTTTCAACGGTTCTATCTAAGTATCTGGTGGCAGTAAGGTTACGAGCAATGATTTCAAACTTAGTATTCTCAGGTGTTTTCCTTTTTACACCTTTTGCGCGATAGAGTGTAAAATCTGCTTGCGATTGCGTATTTTTTACTGTCTCCCAAGTAACTTGAACAACCTTTGCTGTTATCGGAGTAGCGGAAACGTCCCAAGGTATAAGTACATCTACAGAATCGCTATCGGATGCAAAAGCAGATTCAATATAACTCATTCCTCTGTCAAGATTAATGTAAGGTTCCTGGAAACCGTTATTGTTAAGATCGGCAGCGAAAAGGGTAGGTGTTTCTGCAACTTTCTGGTGATAAATTGGTATAAATGTATTCCCATCCCATTTCATAATATATAGGTTCGGTTGCGTGAGGACTACAAGTTCGTTGTTATTATCTCCGTCAAGTTCTCCTATTGCGATGCTATTTCCATTGAGTCGATACGGGACAATTGCTTGTTCCCACAACTTCCGATAGTTTCCTGATATGTAGGTTAAGATGATGAATTTCCATATAGGTGAAACAGATGGTACATCTGGAGGGGACAAGGTGCCTCCGATAACCAATTCTGGGGTGCCATCTCCTGTCAAATCTCCAGAGACCAATAACTCTACATCTATCTCCAGATTATTTTTCCATTCAAGATTGAAACTGTCGTTTGCTTTACTGGAATATATAAATAGTTCACCTTCACTATCACCAAACACCATATCAATATTCCCATCTGCATTGAGATCATCAATCACAAAGCTGAGAGCAAAGTTGTTCTTCCCTTTTGTTTCATTCGTCAATGCTGCAGTTCTGTCATATCGGTTATCTCCTCTGTTCTCAAAGATAAGTATACGGTTGTTGCTGTTATCAATCCCAATAATTTCTTTTCTGCCATCTCTATCAAGATCCGCACTTTTTCCGACTGAAATGAATGGAGTTTCCCATACAATTTGCGTAGGATAACTTTTTTGCTTTACGATCTCTATCAAAAAAGTTCTATCTTTGTCAGACGCAAGGATCTCCAGTAAACCGTCGTTGTCTGTGTCATCTATTGTCCAAGGTTTGAATGTATCTATATCAATCTCTGAATTCAGAATTTCATCAGAATCTGCAATCATTGCATTACTTGATAGGGAGTGTACAAGCCTATAATGACCTGATGGGTCCCGTTCATAAATAACCAGACTGAGAGGGGTAGTAAGTCCACCTGTTGATGCCTTAGATAATGAAGCACCGACGAGTTCAAGCAAACCATCTTGATCGAAGTCTGCAGCGACACTGGCGTAGTGGTGCGAAGAAAGACCAATCTCTTTTTCAATAAAACCATTTGGTGATATAGTACTACCGACAACATCAATCGTATAATATTGTCCGTTGTTATCATTGACAGATTCTAATCCGACGGTGTTTTGTGCAGCTATGTAAAACTGGTATGTCCCCGTCTCTAATCCTAAAGAGAAAGAGTGTTCTTTACCGAGTTCACGCTCCTCAATAGAGGAAAAAGGAGAGATTCTGTCTATATGTCTATAATAGAAGGTACATCGAGTTACATCGTCTGTTGCCCATGTAAAAACCGTAATTGATTCGTTTCCATATAACGATTCAATTGCAGTAATAGAGGCAATATTGGAAGGTGTTCGGTCTACAGTTACCACAACCTGGTCATGTGTTTGTGAACCGTCTCTTCCCGTGACGACAAGACGGACAGTGTATACATCCTCTGGCACATTCGTTGTATCCCATATAACTAACTGTTCAGTGACTTTCTGTGCCGTTATAGCATCAGTAATTGGTTCAAATGAGGTAGGTACATTAGAACTACCATAAAATAGCTGCCACTGTTCAAATTTATACCCACCTGCTGTACCGATTAAGGTTATTGAATTTGATCCACCACTGTTTGTTTGCGGTGCATGAATGCGTGCTTGCAAGACACCACTACCTAACAAAGCGCGTTCTGCGTTGACAGTTCCTGCTCCAGCAAGTTTTGGATCAGGTTCTCCGGTATCTTTGTCTAAAACAACATCGGTAGTATTGATAAGAATCTGTCGGGTCTCTTCATTGGTAAGTGTAGGTCGTTTTGATTGCATCAATGCAGCAATACCAGCAACGTGTGGAGATGCCATAGAAGTGCCAGTAAGAATACGATAATTATTGCGGATTTGTGTGCTAAGAATAACATTTCCGGGTGCAGCGATGTCTACTGAAGCACCGAAATTTGATCGGTTGAAAAGTTGTTTGTGTTGGTTCGTTGAAGCCACGGAGACGACTTTTCTATATGCAGCAGGAAAAAAACTATCCGCTTCCTTTGAATTTCCGGCTGCTCCTATTAACAAAACCCCACGTGAATGGGCATAATCAATAGCATCTTCAATAACAAACGAGTGTTGTGAACTTCCCCAACTCATATTGATGATATTTGCGCCATTGTCTGCAGCATAGACAATCGCAGCTGCGGAGTCATCATCTTGCATTCTGGAACTACCACCGAGTGACAACCCCGCACGCACTGCCATCAGCGGACAATTCCATGCGATTCCCGCAATACCGATACCGTTATCTGGCATTGCCCCTGCAATACCAGCGACATGCGTTCCGTGTCCTGTTTCATCTACAGGTTCATTGTCACCATCTGTGAAATCACCTTCTGCTTGTAAATTGGGAGCATCTGTGAAATCCCATCCGTGAATATCGTCTACATAACCATTCCCATCATCGTCCAATCCATTATCGGCAATTTCACCAGGATTTATCCATATTTTTGGTGCAAGGTCATCGTGTCTATAATCAATGCCAGAATCGATGATAGCGATGACAACATCCTTATTCCCTTTCTCAATTCTCCATGCTTGTGGCATTCTAATTAGAGGCAGACTCCACTGTTCCGAATATCTTGGGTCGTTAGGTATAACTTCATCTGCTAAGGTTGGACGGAGATAGTTATACGCAACCTCCTCAATAAGACCACTCTCTTTAAACGCTGCTTTTATAGCAGGCAGGTTGGTATTTAATGAGAACCGAAGGAGATATGTCCGTTGTAGAGTAGGTGAGTTGATGGAAGATGGGAAAATAGGTTTTAAGGACTCTACTTTGTGCTTTGAATAAAGGGAGGCAATATCCGATTTAGCATTTAAATCATGTGAATCCTTTGCTGCTTCTGGTGTTAGTCGAATTAATAGTTCACCAGGAGTAATCTCAGGTGCAGGAACCTCTGCATAGGCAGGACTAAAACTAATCATCCAGATAATCAGTAGCAAAAGGGAGTGTATATTAGATGGAGTCTGCTGATTCATAAGGTGCTATTCCACAAGTTTGAGTTTATCAGTTTCGTGTTTACTTCTTAGAATGTCTTTAACTTTTCCTGTTTGGTCGTCTATAACGGCAATTGCAAGATTGCCCCAACTGTGGTTGTAGAAACTGACTGTCCACGCGAACCCTTGAAACCATGTATACTCACGTACACCTTTCTGATTTGCTAATACAGTTTTGATACGCGGATCAGATTTTGCAGTGTGAAGGATTATATCTGCTTTTTTCTTAGGAGAAATTGTCGAATCTGGTTTTTCAAGTTGTATCTGTTTACCGATGTCAACTTCGTCAGGCAATTTCTTAGGAGATTGTTTTGCTAATGTTCGGAGTAAGGTGGCACGTTTTAGATAAGCGTCTCGAATTTTTGTATAACTTTCCAACCCATAAGCAATTGGTATTCTTTCATATTGTGCTGCGCACATCTCTGCTGCTTCTGCTTCCAGTCGTAGAACTTTGGCATAGTCTTTTCGCTGTTCTGCACGTTCCAGTTGTTCTCTGAAAAAAGTTGCATAGATACCAAATTTATAGAACCTGTCGGGATAGTGTGGTAACCATGTTTTCATGAACTTAGCGATCTTTTCGCGTTCTGTGTTTAACACACTTTCAGTCGTTGTTGATTTTTTCCATGCTGCTTCAGCATGTTTTAGGTGAAACTGTCGCCGTTCCTGTATTTCGAGTTTCTCCTTTTCTGTCCGTTCAACCCACTTCTCATATCCGTTTCTTTCATAGTAATTATGAACAATCTTGCTCATCGGGACAGAAATAAGGTTGAGACATTCTGCTGCTGCTTCGTGCCAGAGGGCAAGTCTACCGTAGTCACCACGTTGTTTATAGATGTTGATAAAGATGTTGGCATTGGCAGTGCTTTCATAAATAGCATTGCACGGAATGGTCATAATGAGTAAAAAAAGTAAGAGCAGCGGTACCAATGATCTCATTTTCTTTATATCAATGTTCCTATTGCGGTAGTATAGCCGTTATGCGCACGGTTGCGGAAAAGGACTCATCAGGAGCAAGTACTATCACTCCCGCGGGTATACCTTTTGCCTCTAAATTGATCGCATCTGTAGGACAGGTGTATGGTTCAAAACAGATAGCATCTCTTTCCGGTGGTGTATAGACAACCAGTTCCCTAAATTGTGCATCCGATTCCATAACCATCCCGTATCCAACATCCGGATTTTCAATACTGCACCTACTATAACCGTCAACGAATTCGACATTTGTAAAGACATGATCAAGTTTTAGTCTTTCAAAGGGTTGTCCATTGCGTAAATCAAGCGTTCCATCAACCTCAAGCTGCTTACCTGTTGGAACAAGCACATCATCCAATTCCCAATATCTATTAGCAGGAACAGTTATAACTGCTTTGGACGCATCCGCTTTTGCGGAAATGTCTACCCTAAAATAAGGATGTATACCAAACCCCATCGGCATATTGCTCTCTCCTGTGTTTTTAATCATAACATCCATCGTTAATGCGGCATCTTTAATTGTATAGGTAATCCCAATTTTGAAGGGAAAGGGATATTGTCGGATAACATCGGGAAAGTCTTGTGAATTAAGAGAGCATACCAACGTTGCTCCGTTTTCATTTACTTCATGTTTATCAACTTTGTAGGGGCAGTTCAACAGTAGACCGTGGATTGTTGTTGGTGACTCTGGTTGTTTATCAAATTGATAGGTTTTACCTTCAAATTCCCATTTGCCATTCCAAATGCGGTTGGGAAAAGGAAAGAGAATCGGATTCCCATAAGCAGTCGGACGCTGCTTCAACGTGTCTAAATCAGGTGGTGAGTCTATCAAGTGGAACCAATGATTTCCATCGCTGACCCTGAAGGCGTAGCAGTTATTACCGAGTTCTGGAACAATTTCTGCGATGGCTTTTCCTTTCTGTTCTATGGAATAGACATCATAACCTTGTGACTGTTTAGACTGACCTGCTATATAGAATGTTTTCGTCATTGTTTTCCCTTTATCAGTATCTACAAAAAATATTAAAAATATCAGAAGAACACAGATTATCCCAATACAGAGGATTCCAAGATAAGAGAAAGTGTTAAATTTCA
>VYFM01000486.1 GCA_009842375.1 Candidatus Poribacteria bacterium
TTTGATAAACCTGCATCGGAAACATAACGGACAACAGAAGTTGTAGCACAAACTTTTAGTTTGTGCCGCTGAGACGCAAACTAAAAGTGTGCGCTACAGAAATGTCCCATTAATTATGGACTTTACTATAAATAACCCTGAGACACCGCAAAACCCTTTGACTTTTAGTGTGAAATATTATATACTTAGCTTAAGTTACACAGACGCTTGTGTTGCTTCTGCAGCTACTACGGCAGGGCATGCCGAAAGTTACGCCTGTGGAGTCCGACTAAGACCACAACCTGTGGCACGAGAGACGGAAGCAGGAAACGCCATTTAGCACAAAACTGCTAATATAAGAGCGAAGAATCCCCAGGCTTTAGCGGGGAGTATGTCAATATACCATTTTTCATAATTCCTAAATAGAGAACAATGTTAAACACATTAACTCAACAAATTCAGTCGCGCGCCCACGAACTCGGATTTGAACTTGTCGGGATTATTCCTGCCGAAGAAAGTCAGACCATACAACGTTACCGTGAATGGATTACCAACGGTTATGCTGGCAAGATGGGGTACCTTGAAAGACACCTACCCCTCAAGGAAGATACCAGAAAACTCCTACAGGAAACTAAATCTGTTATCAGTCTTGCCATGAACTATTATACCCTGGACCCTTCAAAAGCACTCGCTGAGGATCCATCACGTGGTCAAATATCTCGCTATGCGTGGGGTGATGACTACCATGATGTTATTCGAGAACGCCTTTTATTGCTCGTAGAGTTCATAAAAGACACCGCTGAAACCGAACTCAAAAGTCGCGTCTTTGTGGATTCAGGACCGATTTTGGAAAGAGAATACGCTCAAAAAGCCAAACTTGGTTGGATTGGAAAAAACACCAATCTGATTAACTGGCGTTCAGGATCATGGTACTTTCTTGCAGAGGTGCTTGTCAGTGTAGATTTAGAATCCGAAACTGCAACACTCCGGGGCAGTTGCGGTACATGCACAAAGTGTATTGAAGCATGTCCCACAGATGCGTTTGTTGAACCGAATTTGCTTGATTCAAGGCTATGTATATCCTACTTAACTATTGAATTAAAAGACAGCATACCGAAGGAACTCCGATCGAGAATGGGAAACTTGATTTTTGGGTGTGATATTTGCCAAGAGGTCTGTCCGTGGAATAGCAAAGCAATTCCTACGACTGAACCAGCATTTCAACCCCGCGAAGGAAACCTCGTCCCTGAGTTGCTAACACTTGTTGATATGACACAAAGCGAGTTCAGTAAAAAGTTCAAAGGGAGTCCGATTAAACGCGCAAAGTGGAAAGGTTTCTTACGAAATGTGATCGTTGCTATTGGTAATTGGGGATCACGTGCTGCTGTTCCCGCTTTGAAGAAAGCCTTAGTTGACGAGGAACCCTTGGTCCGTAGCCATGCTGCGTGGGCATTGGGGCAAATCGGTGGGAAAACTGCTGAACAAGCATTAGAAGCACAAATGGCATGTGAAGTTGATATAGAGGTAATCTCGGAAATTCAGGATGCACTCCAAGTCATAAACTAAATCTATACGGCAATTGGGTTTTCTGAAATCTCTCCATTATCGTTTTCCCTTCTTACCTGCTCATAATATAAGTGTGTTGTCAAAATCCCCCAGAGCTGTACCATAACTGCATAGGTAAGGGTGTTTACCAGCAGTACTATAAATGTTATCCAAAATCTGGGGGTAAACGATAAATCCAACGTAATATTGCCAAGGGAAAATGAAAATCCCATATAGGTGAAGAAGAAAGGAATTCCAAAAAGAAGTGTGAAAAACTCAACTGATACCAATTTGTCTCGAATCGGCAACAGTTCAGGTGCTGCAAATGATAGTAGTAGCAAGGTAATAACCATTAGTATATTAGAAAGAACTGCTGTAATCCATGCAAGTAACAGATATTTGCCGAAGAACCTAAACCAATTTCCCCGATCAAGTTCACTGCTTCGTCGAAAAGCCCTTACAGCAGTGAGATCTTCTATCATTATACCTTGATGGATAAGACTCCATCGTACAAAAAAGTAAATTAAAACAACGAAAAATCCTAATATGTTTAACATCATGAGTGAATAGTAATTGACAACTAATCCCAATAATCCATTCAAGAAGAGCCAAATGAATACAATTGCAAAACACCAAACTGCTAATATAAAACCAGCACCGAAAATTGTTCCTTTTCTGCGATATGTTTGTTGCCAGATATCTTGAAATGATACATTGGTACCACGAAAAAGATAAGAAGACAGAAGGACAAACATAGACAAGGCAAACCAAAGGAATATCAAAAGGAAAGAGGAAAATGTAAATGTGATGTTCCAACTGAATTCTGAAGTTGCTGTAAAACCATCTGAAATACTGAAATCCCACGAAGGATATGGGAATAAATTGTAAAAACAGAAAAACATCACCAAATCAATGATGAGACCGAATATGATAACGGGTATCATTACCAGCCAAAATAGACCAAAGTGAGAACGATAAAACCTAATAAGTCTACTAAAAAGTTTGAACACACCAACAGGGTATCTGTCTTCAGTTAAACCTAACATATTCTTTCTTCCTTGGTGAACCCTATTACCTCATTGTCAAACCTTATACCTATTTTCACTTAAGGTTACTCTGATGTCTTTAGAGTATAAACTTCCTCAAGAAATTTATCGTAACGGATAGTACCCTCACCACCCATCTTATCAGCAATAGGCTTGCCAATTGTTCGTGATAATTCAAATCTGCGTGTAGTGGATAGGTTTTCACGACGACTAAGAAATTCACGAATCATATCTAATTCGGTGTCACTTACTAACTCAGGTTTGATCCAATCACTGTAAAGGTTTTCTTGTGGGGTAATGTTGATAGGTGAGGAAGATGTATTTAGATTTGCACTGGTTAGTTTTATGTCTGACCGAGAGGTTTTTACAACAAGTGTGCCTGCTGCCAAGTCCCCTAAACGTTGCCAATCCTTGTTAATCAGCATAACGAACAGACCAGTCCCATAACAAATTGGGAGAAAATCAACCACTCGCACGATATTACGGATTGCTGAATCTGCGAAACTAATCGGGTAACCGCCTTCTTTGATGACACGTAACCCAAGGACACGTTTTCCGGGAGATTGTCCATTTGTCGTTATCTCAAATACCATGTAATATCCCCAAAATATGGCAAAGATGATTATTCCGCCAAGTGCCCCAAGCCATTTGCCGAATACTTCACCAAGTTCCACTATAAAACTGATATTCACATAGGCACCGACAATAAAGATAAGTGCCAGTAATATCGTGTCCAGCAGTGCAGCGTAGAAACGTGAACCGATTCCTGCTTTCTGATAATTGATGTCAATCTGTTCTGGTGTTTCTACTGAAAGTTGTTCATTCATAGACCAATTTTATGTGTGCGGTATACGGGACGTGCTTACTACCATATCGGTTTACAGCACTCCATTCATCCTACAATACGTTTTATTTAGAAATCTTGAAACAGGATTGATACGCGACAATTGAATGGTTCTGTATTTCTCTGGAGAATCACAACGATTTTATGGTAAAGTATACAATGTTTGTGATGTTTATTCCCATCGTGCCCAAGCATTCGGATTGACATAACCTTCGTCTGAATAGGGATCATCGCCTGAAACGACAACTACACCACGATAATTGCGTTGTCCCTTCCATCCGAGCCAAGATGCTGTTGAACAGTAATGGCTGACGAGAACACGACGATAGGCATTACTTCGGTTCTTTTTGGATCTATGTAAAAGATATCCGTTGAAAAAGAGGACACTTCTGGCTGTCATTTCGATTGGAATTTCGTAAGAATCATCAAAACCGACTGCTTCGTGACAACTGTCAAATTCGTCGCGTTTGTTATGTGGATGGCGATCATATATCACACCGGAACGATGGCTGTTGGGTAATACCCAGATACATCCATTATCAATAGTGGCATCATCTAATGTGATCCATGCACCAACGAGCGATCGGTCACGCGTTGGTATTGGATGTTCGTCTTGGTGCCACGGATTACCAGTATGTCCCGGTACTTTACCTAACATCATAGACTGCATACACTTGACACCACCATCCCAAAATGGGATGTGAGCACCTACAATTTCTTTCAGGATTTCACATATTTTTGGATGTTCAACGTAACGACGAACGAGTGGACTTAATGTATGTGGTTCACCGACACACATTATCCGATCTAAGACTTCTGTTTCTGAAGCATTTTCTGGCATGGATGGAATTGCAGCACAGTCATAATCTCCACGGAAGATTTTTACCATTTCCGATTTTAGTTCATCACATTCTTCATGTGTAATAATATTTTGAACTAATAGATAACCGTCATGGATGTACTTTTCTGTCCAACTTTCAGAAGGTTTATTTGTCATTTACGAAGACTCCTCTATCCTATTCAAACTGTTTCCACATGATACCACATCTTATAGTGGATGTCATTTCAAAAATGCTTCAGCAAATCAGAACCAAGTTCGTAGGTTGGAGCAGCGTAGCGACTTCTGATCAAAAGGATAGGAACTTTGTTGGGTGTCCCATCTGTTAGTAATCAAACGATACACCCTTACACAGACCTATTGTTGCACGATATGGGACCAGACTTATACCATTTCTAATTGATAAATCGTCATAATAAACTGTAGGTCGGAGTGAGCAAAGCGAAGTCCGACACATATCATTTCATTGGGTTTCCCATGTCGGACTTCGCTACGCTCACTCCGACCTACAAGACAATGATCCTTCATCATTTAGAAATGGTATTAGCAGACAATCGTTCCGATTTTCATACAAGTGGTACAGAATGGAGAACACCTCTGCTCTGAGGTATCGGCTTAGTAAGAAGAGTTAATGGACATACCAACTTTCTTCATGACGGTAGGGCATGTGACCTGATGGTAGGCATTCTTTGGCACGGAAGTGAAGCAGAAAAATCACGACAAACGATCTTGGGATGACAAAGACTGAACGCGATGCACTCATAGCGTTTCGGCAATCCCTATAAATACGTACACATAACGACACCGAATGCAAGAGTGCATTTGGTGTCGTTATGTTACTCAAACAGTTTATCTTACGACTAATCTTCAACAACTTCAGCGACTGGTTCAGGAATTTCTTCTGGAATTGCTTCCGGTTCTTGCTCCTCAATTGCGTTATAAGATACATCGAGTTCCTGCCAATGAGAGAAACCGGTTCCTGCGGGGATGAGTCGTCCGAGGATGACGTTCTCTTTCAGACCTGTCAGCATGTCAGTTTGACCTTCAACAGCAGCGTCAGTTAGGACTTTAGGTGTCTGCTGGAAACTCGCTGCAGAAATGAAACTATCTGTGCTTAACGAAGCTTTGCTAATACTTTGCAGGACAGGTTCACCTGTTGCAGGAGTACCGCCATCTTGCTCAACGCGTCTATTTTCTGCGTGGAACTTGTATCTTGTGACTTCATCATTCGCGTAGAACGTTGTATCACCGACAGTGAGAATACGTATCTTCTGAAGCATTTGCCGCACAATCACTTCCACGTGTTTGTCGTTGATCGTGTTGGTTCCATAGACAGTCTGCACTTCATCAACGAGATATGTCCAAAGTGCTTCTTCACCTTCAAGGGAATGTCCATTGAGCGTTGTCCTACCGATTGCAAGGATATCGTGTGGATTGAGATATCCGTCTGTTAAGGGTTGACCCGCTTCCACCCAATCGCCATCGTCAACGCGACGTTTCTCATCCGGTATAGAATATAACCGACTTCTTGAAGCATCATCTACGATACGGTATTGGGGAACACCCGCTTTCTGTCCAGTGAGTTGGATACGTCCATCAATCTCAGCAATTTCGGCAGCGTCCTCACGTTTTGGACGACGTGCTTCAAAAAGTTCAGTCACACGTGGGATACCGACAACGATGTCAAGGTTCGTAGTTTTCTCGTGCAGTTCCGCTAACGGTTGTTGCGCCCTGACTTCCTCGCCATCTTTCACAGAAACAGAATATCCAGCTGGGATAAGGTGTGATTTGTGACTACCATCTGAATTTTGGATTTCTATCCGGAAGGTTTCAATGAGACCGTCAACATCAACACCTGTGTATTGTTCAAGAGCCGCGTTATATTCCCAATCTTTTAAATCCTGTCCAACTTTGAGTGTGCAGTTCGGGTGCAATACTTTTGTCACCTTATATGTATTCCTTGAAGTGGATGCCACTTCCTTTTTATAGTCAGCATCACTAAGGATTTCATCCACAACAACCTTGGAATCCGCATCGTTGACTTTTGTCACCTTAAATACACGTTCAGTATCAAAGCCTTTGTAGAGACGTTGTGCGCGTTTATATTCAGTTTCATCAATCTGTTGTCCAGCAGTGAATGGACATTCAGCATGATGAACGGCAAGCACATGATACACAAGTTTTAATTCCGGTAGCGGCGTATCTGTCTCTCTGTGCTGTTTAACGAGTGTTTTGTAGGCAGTTTCAACCAATACATCATCAGTTTCTTCACCATCGACCAACTGTATGTATAGTTTCTCAAAGTCAAATCCTTTGTAGCTGCGACGATAGCGGTTAGACTCAGATTGCGTGATAAGCTCATCTACAGGTACGGGAAAGTCTGGGTGATGTGATGCTACGACGCGATATAAGCGATCAACTTCAAATGCGTCTTCATTTTTTATGACATCCACCTCAAATCCTGGATAAACCTTTAACACCGCTTTTTTCTCATTTTCTGTGAGCAGCGTTTCGAGGTCTAAATTACATTCTGGATGATGCACAGCAGTTATTCGGTATTTTAACTTTTCAGCAGTAAATCCACTGTATTTATCTAGGAGTGCATCTTTCTTATCAAGTTCAATGTATTCATCTGGCTCTAACGGACATTCAGGATGCATCACATTTGTGATTCTGCACAGTGAAGTTGAGGGACGTTGCACATCAAATGCTTTGTGCATCTCTTGTAGGCGACGGAATTCCGCAGCAGACAATTCCTCACCAACTTCCGTATCAATTCCTTCACTAACCTCTGTCACGGTATACACCGGTTCACTTAGTTCCAGATGGTATTGACTTTCTTCGTCCGGTGTGAGTAACTTACCTTCCTTATATGGACAACTTGAATGCGTTACCGACTTAATTAAGAACTTCATCTCAGCAGTAACACTGTTCTGCTTTTGTAAATATTCGTTTTCAGTCAGTGTAGTGCCATCATCCGTAAGGTACACCCATTCACCTTCAAAAGGTCGAATTTCCGCACGCCAAGTTTCTGCTTCACTATCTGTCAGCATGGTACCAGGTTTCAGAGATGTTTCTGGATGTTTTACACTCTCAACCCGATAAAGTGCTTCAGAGCATCGTAAAAGGGAGAACATTTGTGAAAACTTAACATATTCATGCTCCGTTAGATACTGTCGCTCTTGTAGCGATATATCTTTTCCTGCATTCGCCTCAACGACATCAGGACGGTTCACTTTCGCCACCTGATAGACGATGTTTTCCACCTCAAATCCGGGAAAACGTTCACGGTTTTCTTGGTATTGTTTCTCAGTGAGCAGTTCGTCGGGTTGCAACTTACATTCAGGATGTTCGACTGTTTTGACTTTATACTTTGCTTGGTCAAGGTGTTCAGCGACTTGTTGGGCAATAAAAAGCCCACTTTCTTCACGGACGGTGCGTCCCGGGATGAAATCTCGGTATCGCACAGTTCCCGTCGTCTTAGCCAATATTTTTCGTGCGAGACCTTCGCTCACATCTTCAACCACACCACCCGTATGGAACGTACGCATCGTCAGCTGCGTTCCGGGTTCACCGATGGATTGCGCTGCAATAATACCAATTGCTTCCCCAACATTGACGAGCTGTCCTGATGTTAAATCAGCACCGTAGCAGGTTGCACAGACACCTTTCTCTGCTTCACATGTCAGTATTGATCTAACTCGCACACTTGGAACTTCAGCATCTTCTATAATCTGTGCTATTTGTGGTGTGATAAGAGTATCACTCTCAGCTATCACCTCTTTTGTGGTAGGATGTAGTACAGGTTCCACTGTAACTCGTCCGCTGATTTTGAAACTGATTGAACCTGCATCTGTGGTAAACTTAAGGATACCGTGCGTTGTCCCACAATCCTCTTCAGTAATCATAACATCTTGTGCGACATCAACGAGTTTCCGCGTAAGATAGCCCGATGCTGCTGTTTTCATAGCAGTATCCACTAACCCCTTACGTGAACCGTATGTTGAGGTAAAGTAATCAAGGACATCTAAACCTTCTCGATAAGAGGATTGGATCGGTGTGGATAGAATTTCTCCGCTCTGTTTAGACTTCAATCCAACGATAGCACTAATTTGCGTGAATGGATTTTTACGGGCACGTGCACCACTATCTGCCATCAAATGAACCGGACTGAATCCTTCTACTTCTTTCCCTTGTTCAACCAGATGGGTTTCTGTTTCAGGAAGAACAGTGAACAGTGTTTCCCCTACCTCGTTAACTGCGTTAGACCATATCCTAATTTTCTGGTTCTCTAATTCCTCCACTTCAAGATTTTCTTGTGCGTAGAGAAGTTCAATTTGTTTTCTTGCTTCAGAGAGAATCTTTTCCTTTTCAGGCGGTATCAGATAGTCTTTTATTCCGGGTGAGATACCGCTGCGGGTAGCATACTCAAAACTAAGTTTCTGTAATCTATCCAACAGGGATACAGTTTCGGCGGTGCCAAGTTCGTTGAAACATGTTTTGATAAGTTCAGATAAACGTCTGCCACGCGCCTCCTCATTGAAAAACGGCAATTCAAGACCTGTTACTTCATCTTTCCATATAAGGGAAGCAGACCCGTTTGTACGTGGAAGCACCTCATTAAAGATTACGCGTCCGACGGTTGTCAGAATCGGTTCACGTACACCTTTAAAGAAAAGCACAACGGAGTCATGCAGCTTTAGTGTTCCGCAACCGTGTGCATGTGTCACCTCATCCAAAGTTGTAAAACGTCGTTTCGCCCAAACTTCGTTTTCCAATTTTGCAAACGTGGTCTTTTTCTTTGTCTTCTCAGTGTACGCAGCGTGCAGCTGCTCCGCTCGTTTTTGATGTTCCGGGAGTTGCTTCGTTAGAAAACTCGCTCCCAAAATCATATCAAGTTCTGGTACTGAAATTGGTTCTCCATGTGAAGGCTTGAGTATATTTCCACTGCTCAGCAGCAACATCTTTGCTTCTGTCCGTGCCTCAATAGACAGTGGCACATGAACTGCCATCTGATCACCATCAAAGTCAGCATTAAACGCTTTACAAACAAGCGGTGGAATTCGAATTGATTTTCCCTCAACGAGCACTGGCATAAACGCTTGTATACCAAGACGGTGGAGTGTCGGTGGACGATTTAACAACACCGGATGATCTGCGATTACCTCTTCCAATGCTTCCCAGACAGGTGAGTCTGGTGTAACGTGTTCGGTCAAGTATTTTCCGCGTTTGATAGTCTGCACTTCTCCAGATGTCAAAAGTTTCTCTATAATGAATGGTTTGAAGAGTTCAACAGCCATTAATTTGGGTAACCCACACTGATGAAGTTCCAATTCTGGACCGACGACAATCACACTTCTGCCGGAATAGTCTACCCGTTTTCCAAGCAGATTCTGACGGAACCTTCCGACTTTACCTTTGAGAATATCGGATAAAGATTTAAGCGCACGTTTGCCAGGACCTGTTACACGCCGTCCGTGTCTACCGTTATCCAGAAATGCATCAACAGATTCTTGCAGCATCCGTTTCTCGTTACGTAGGATAACTTCTGGTGACCGAAGGTCGATAAGTTTCTGAAGACGGTTATTCCTATTGATAACGCGACGGTATAGATCGTTGAGATCACTTGTTGCGAATCTGCCACCTTCCAGAGATACTAAAGGACGTAGGTCAGGACTAATGACTGGGAGGACATCAAGAATCATCCAGTCAGGTTGCATTTCTGCCTTGTCAAAACCGGCGACCATTTTGAGCTGCTTTGAGAGTTTTACTTTTTTCTGATGACTTGATGTAGCCTCAAGTTCCTCTCTAAACTTTTTCACATCCTCCGGCAGATCAATATTACGAAGTAGTTCCTGAATTGCCTCAGCACCAGTTCCTGCCTTAAATGAATCTGGATGTTCACGCAACTTGGTATTTACATCTGGTTCGCTGAGTATGTCTTTTACTGCTAAACCACAACTTTCATCCATCACTTCTGTGACGATAAATGCATCAAAGTAGAGCACACGTTCAACTTGTCTGGAGGCAAGTTCAAGAAAAGTTCCGAGACGCGATGGTATCCCTTTGAAAAACCATATATGTGAGACTGGGGTTGCGAGTTTGATATAACCGAGTCGTTCTCTACGGACTTGGGATTTTGTCACCTCAACGCCGCATTGGTCACAAATAAGACCTTTGTGTTTAATCCGCTTATACTTCCCACAACTGCATTCAAAATCCTTTTGAGGACCGAATGTAGCTTCACAGAACAAACCTTGATGTTCAGGACGAAAACTGCGGTAATTAATCGTTTCCGCTTTCTTTATTTCACCGCAATCACAAGTATCTTTTTCCGGACACGACCATGTATCATTTGCTGGATTTCGCCGTTTACAAGATGTTCGTTTTGCCCATTCTTTTATCTGCTCAGGTGAGGCGATACTGATAGATATACGATTAAAACGATTCTCTTTGTCTGCCATTGTTCATGCTCCTTATAATATAATAGTGTCAGTTATCAGTTAGAGGCATTAAATAATAAATCTACTCCTATAACCGATAACTGACAAAAAATAACTATTCGGTATCGTCGGTGTCCCATGTCAGTTTCAAAGGCGGTTCATCTTCTATGGGTTCCATTGTATCCAATGTATGTAAGAGTGGGAAGTCGGTATCGTGAAGTCCTGCTTGTTCCGCGTCAGCATCTGCGGGATCCCCTTCAGTTAACTCTACATTTAACCCGAGACTCTGCAGTTCTCTCACCAAAACATTGAAAGATTCAGGGGTTCCAGGTTTCATAGGACTTTGCCCTTTTACAATAGATTCATAGATTTTAGTTCTACCTTTAACATCATCAGATTTGATAGTCAACATCTCTTGCAGAGTATGTGCAGCACCATAAGCTTCTAATGCCCATACCTCCATCTCACCGAGACGTTGTCCACCGTGTTGTGCTTTACCGCCAAGTGGTTGCTGTGTTACCAGTGAGTAAGGTCCTGTCGACCGCGCGTGCATCTTATCAGCAACAAGATGATTCAATTTGAGGAAATAGACATAGCCGACAGTCACTTCCTGTCCGAACGGTTCACCAGTGCGTCCATCGTATAATACACTTTTGCCTGTCATTTTGACGTTTTCCGGTAAATCGGTTTTATCCAGCATGCCAAACACTTCTTCCTCCGTAGCTCCATCAAATACGGGTGAGGAAATGTGCAAACCGAGTTCCTTGCATGCTAAACCTAAGTGAATTTCAAGGATTTGTCCCACATTCATTCGAGAGGGTACGCCCAGTGGGTTTAAAACAATATCAACAGGTGTTCCATCAGGCATGTATGGCATATCTTCTTCCGGCAGTATCTTTGCCACCACACCTTTATTACCGTAACGTCCAGCCATTTTATCTCCAACTGAGATAGGACGGCGGCTTGCGACATAAACTTTCACGAGTTTTAATACACCTGGTTTCAGCTCTTCTCCAGCATCAAGCTTTTCCAAGGCACCATCTCTTCCATCAGTATATACATTAATGCGACCTGTAGCAACTTCTTGTAGCCTTTTAACATCGTTTGCTGCATCTTCATCAGTAACCTGAAGCGTTTCCAGTTGACTTTGGGACAGTGCTTCCAGGTATTCACGTGTCAATACATCCCCAGCATTTAACTGCGCGGGGGATTCGGTGTTGTCTACGTCTTCGTTGTCATTACCGACTCCAAAAGTCGTTGGATAGGCAAGTTCTTTGTTCACCAAAGTCTCGCGTAGTCCTTCAGTAAGACGTTCAAAGACCTGTTGACGCTGTTCCTGATATGTTTGCTCAATTTGTTTTCGCTGTGCATCCTGCCGCCATGCTGTTCGTTCGCTATTAGGTGTCGCCTGTCGAGAGAACACCTTCACATCAATAACTACACCTTCGACACCAGGACGTGTATAGGCGGATGCATCTTTGACTTCCTTGGCTTTTTCTCCGAAAATAGCCCTTAGGAGTTTCTCCTCTGGACCAGATTCACTTTCTCCTTTCGGAGATATTTTGCCAACGAGTATACTTCCTGTACCAACGACACTCCCTACCCGAATGATACCTTCATCATCAAGTTGTGCAAGACTTCGTGGAGACATATTCGGAATATCACGGGTAATCTCCTCGTCTCCCATCTTCGTTTGCCTCGCTGCAACTTCAAATTCTTCAATATGAATAGAGGTAAACGTATCGTTTTTGATAAGTGATTCACTGATAAGGATTGAATCCTCAAAGTTATGTCCACCCCACGGCATGTATGCACATAGTATATTTCTTCCAAGCGCAAGTTCACCGCCTTCAGTAGCGGTGCCATCTGCAATAACATCACCAACCTCCACAACATCCCCGATATTCACGCGCGGGCGTTGATGAATACAGGTACCACTGTTACTTCGTTTGAAATTTTTCAATTTGTAGACATCGTACCCCATCTCACTGAAAGTGTTTTCACCTTCCTCCTGATGCAGTGCTTGTCCAGTACGGATCAGTATCTCTTCCGCATCAACACTGGATACGACTCCGCCACGTTGGGCAACAACCATCGCATTTGCATCGCGTGCAGCACGATGTTCCATACCTGTACCGACCCAAGGTGCCTCCGGACGGATTAAAGGTACAGCTTGTCGTTGGTGGTTTGCCCCCATTAGTGCACGGTTAGCATCTTCATGTTCCAAAAAAGGAACAAGTGCTGCTGAAACACCTACAATCTGCTGTGGCGCAATTCCAATGTAGTCAATCTCTTTTATGTCGCGTTCAATTACATCTTCACCTTTGCGGCTGCGTAAACTTTTTGCTCTTTTCCCTTTGGAAATTGCATCTGCGGGAGCAATGTTGTATTTATCCTCAGCATCAGCAGTCAGGTACTCAACTTCTTTGGTAATTTTACCGTTACGGATCGAACGGTAGGGTGTTTCTAAAAATCCATACGGATTAACCCTTGCAAATGTTGCTAAAGACACGATGAGACCAATAGAGGGACCTTCAGGAGTTTCTAAGGGACAGACGCGTCCATAGTGAGTACGATGTACATCGCGTACAGCTGCAGTGGCGCGGTCACGGTGCAAACCGCCGGGACCGATCGCAGAAATCCGACGTTTATGTGTGAGCTCGTCCAACGGATTAATTTGTTGCATGAATTGCGAAAGTTGGTTAGAACCGAAAAACTCACGTAGTGACATCATGAGAGGTTTCGGAACTATAATATTCTTAGGATTCTTGAGTTGTGCATCGGTAGTAGTGCTCAACTTTTCCCGTGCTGATCGACGTATTTGAAGTAGAGCTATGCGAAATTGATTCTCAAGAAGTTCACCAATAACTCGCACCCTCCTATTTCCGAGGTGGTCTAAGTCATCAACATTTCGGTGACCATTTCGGATATCCATGAGGTATTGCAGTGTAGCAGCAATATCTTCTTTCCGAAGCACACGTATTTCTTCTGACGGCATCTCTCCGGATTCTTCCTGATAGGTAGATAAATCGCCAAGTTTTGAATTTATTTTGTATCTACCAACGACACCCAAATCGTAGCGAGCCCCATCAAAAAAGAGACGTTCCAAACAGGATGAAGCAGCTTCACGTGTTGGGGCATCACCAGGTCTCAAGGTGCGAAAGATCTCAAGTAGCGCGCCTTCTTGCAATGTCCCACCTGCGTAAGCTTTGACTGTATCGCGAGATAAGGTATTTCGTAGAAAGCGAAGTTCCTGTTCATCCGATTCTAACAACACTTCTACTTCAGAAATCTTAGCCTCCATGAGTCTATCAAATTCTATCTCAGACATCTTTGTATTTGCTTCAAGTAGAACTTCACCAGTCTTCTTATCAATCACAGATTCGGCAATTACGCGTCCGACAACATCTTGAGTCAATGGAACGATCTCTGTATTACCGAATAGTTTGAGGATTTCCGTATCTGTTTCCCAACCAAGTGCACGTAAAAGCACAGTGACCAGCAGTTTTTTCTTACGATCTAATCGGACATGAATGCAGTCCTTTGAATCATATTCAAACTCTATCCAGGCACCGCGATAAGGGATTATTTGTCCTGTTGGAAGTTTCTGTACACTTGACGCATGCGATTTATCAAGAAATATTACACCAGGAGACCTTTGTAACTGATTCACGATGACACGTTCCGAACCGTTAATTATAAAGGTGCCATTTTCAGTCATCAATGGAATATCACCCAGATAAACTTCAGATTCAGTGATGTCTAACACACGCGTTTGACCTGTATCTTCATCTTTTTCACGTTCAACACACATCAGGCGGGCTTGTAATCTAACCTGATAGTTCAGACCGCGTGCTTGGCAATCCGCAAGATCATGTGTCGGTGGACTGAGGGTGTAACTGACAAATTCAAGACTTGTTGTTTCTTTAAAGTCATAGATCGGAAAAACTTCTTCGAACAATGCCTGAAGCCCTTTAGACTCGCGTTCATTATCTGCAACAAAACGTTGCAGAAATGCAGCATAAGAACGTTTTTGTGTCTCAATTAAATCAGGCAAGTCAAGAACTGTTGGGGTTTTAGCAAAGGAGACGCGCTGTCGTAACGCAGCTGGACTTCCATTCGTTTTACTTATATTGGGCATATATTTTCACCTTGCAAGGTAGCGGATGGATTGAAGGTTTTAGTGATTGGACTACTGTTCCGAACAAGTTGGCAGCGAACAACTTTAGTTTTAGGATAAAGGATCCTAACTGAAAACAGGAGTACACTGTTTCCAAATAGTGCCTTCACATCTACTGATATATTGTTGGGTCACTTTAATTGCTATTCCTATATGAACAGTATAATGTCGTGTTGCATAATGAAATAGTAGTCGGCATCCTATTCACACAACCAACATTTGGTAATCAATTCGTGTTTCAATCAAAGAGGAACGAATTCTCAGAAGAACTCAGGTTCATTATTTTGGTTACTGGGGTAGCAAAAATTAAGACTTGTTTTTGTTGCCTCAATTCCTCCATACAATGGAGTAGTATGTCAAAACGGTAAAATTTGAGTTAGTTGATGGTATCAGGTAGTGGACGCGAAAAAGCCTTTGACTTCACATACCCGACAGGAAAAGCGGATGAAGTACTAAACGACCTCCGGTATAAACCAAACGATTATACATGTTATCTTATCACTTAGTTTCAAAAACAGTTGCCTATTTTTTGTAGAAGTTATATACTTCCTTAAAAATCACCTTTTAATTATAATTTCGTATGATTTTAAAACTTCTTAAATGCGTAACGT
>VYFM01000292.1:0-5238 GCA_009842375.1 Candidatus Poribacteria bacterium
TTTATGCACTTTGCACCAGCGAGGTTAGGAAACCTCGCTAGCAGAGGGGTGAAAGTGTATATTTATCTTTATAATTTGCCATATATTGTGTCTGTGAGAACGCAAACCAACAGTTTGCACTACGAAATCTTAAGAAAATGAATCATTCTCTACAAAACGGTGTTTGCCCGTCTAAAATCTTGTCCAAAGCAACTTGAGTTACCTCATCTTTATGCTTCTGTTCATCTTGTGCTCTAACCATTTTCTCATTGGCAATAATCTTCTTGACAAAAGTCGTTTTATACTTATCCCAGTCATCTTGATTAGGTGGTATACCGAAGAAATTCACTTTTTGAAAGTCTGGGTTATCTTCTAAAAAAGCCAAAATATGCCGTTTAGACAAACAAGATGCATAATGCATAAAGTTTTCTATAGTAAGTCCATTATCCAAAATCAGTTGAAGCCACTCTGTCCGTGGATACCGTTTATCTATCTCATTAATTGTGAGACTGCTTAATTTACCTTCAACTATACCCACTGTGATTTTTATAATACTACGGTCAAACTCCGTGTCAAAGGCACTCATCAATGCTTTCACGGTTTGCGGTCCTGTATACACCGTATCCTCGTCGTCAAAATATGGTGTATCCGCTTTGAATTTCATACTATCACAAAATATTTGATCGGTTAAGTCAATAGACGGTTGGATGCTGCCAAGAGTTTCGCAAATCATCAGTTCTTCCTCCTTTAATCGTTGTCGTGCACGGCTAAGTCTACTCTTAATCGCGTTGATAGATACACCCAGAAATTTGCTAATGGCTTTGTATGTCATTTCATGAAGGTAATAGAGTACCACTACTGTACGTTGGTTATCAGGTAATTTTTCCAAAAGATTATTAACAATTTCTTTGTACTGCTCTGTTGCCTTCTTTTCACGTTGTGCTGTAATATAACGTGCAAAATCAGATTTTTCCAAGGTTGCTTTATCAGTGACATCTAAGGATAGCATTGTAGGTTTTTCCTTTTTGAGCCAGTTCGAACAACGCCGCTTCGTAATTACATATAACCATCTGTAAAACTTATTCGGGTCTTTTAGCGTAGATAGTTTATTATATGCCTGTAGGAAGACATCTTGGGTAATTTCTTCGGCAATGTGAAAATCCTTGATTTTCTGCCACACGATAGCGTGAATACTCTTTTCGTATTTTTGAACTAAGGAATTGAAAGCTGTTTCGTCGCCAGACAAAGTATTGTTAACAAGATCAACATCATTGTTTTTCATCATAGTTCTCCACAATAAATGGACTTACGACTATACATGACATAATTTGAGGTGAAAATGTTGCAAAACTTGAGAAAGATTGTAAAATCGAGGTAGAAACCTTCAATTTATATTGTAACTGACATTTAACAAAACACTTCAGTTTTCAATGTTTATCAGTGTTCTTTTAGACTTTACCATAAAAATGCTTGCATAGAAATGCTTGCATAGATTAGACAACATGTCTCTTTGTCCAGAAAGTTCTCGCTGTATTTGATGAAATGTTTTACACACAAAACGGTTCACCTAGTGCATTAAGAGATAATTTAATTCCTTTATACTTAAGTCAGTTCCCTTAACCTATAGTTGATAACTTCAAACCTGTATCCAAGTGTTGCCAAATATGTTCTATACTATGGTCTCGAGACCATAATGTATGTCTTGTGACTTCCGTGTAATAGGAGGGAAGGCTTACGACGTCCAAGTAAAGATTGTCAAATTATTGAGAGTCCTTATTGATAACAATATTATTTTTTGGATCAGACCTCAACAGAAATGAACCTAAGATAAGTGCCTGACACAAGAACAACAAAAAATAGAATCAACAAGAACAAATCAATAGCTGCAACGTTGAAATCATGACTGAGACTAAGCTTGTCTTCGAATGTGGGAATTGATTCCGGATCCACTGGCTTTTGCGACATACCTTCTCGAACCCCAATAATATGAAGACTATTGGGATCTGCTCTATCCATATCCGTGACGAATTCTCGGTATTCGTGAGTATAACGCTGCACATTCTCTAAAAAATGTTGGTGACGTTCAAACCCCGTTCCGACAAAACCCTCAAGAAGATGTTGGAAAAGCGTAACAGGTGAGATACGGGTGACGGAACGTGCCAGTTGAATTTGGTCAATCTGTTGAGTTAACTGTTCTTGGGATAATCGTTCCTCTTGTTCAGTACCTTTGGTGACATACTCACTATCTATCTGTATCTTTTTATTTGGAAATCCACGCGTCTCTTGCAAAAGAGCAACATATTCTTCCTTGAGTTCTTCTATGTTTTGGTGTCGACGTTTGAAGTATTCATCATAAGTCATCGGGCTTGAGAACCCACTTGCAATGGAAGCGAAGGTACTCGGTATAAAAATGACGAAAACACACCACGTCAATAGAAGTATCACAAGGCTCGTAACACTGTTTTGCACAGATGACGAAACTAACAAACCTAACGCAATAAACAAGCATAGGTACAAAATCGCAATAATAAAAATAATTATTAAACGTATCCATGCATCTGCACCAAGATGAACGTCGCTGGACACAGAAATTATTGATAGATTCATCAATATCGCAAAAGTAAACGGAACGCTAATACTTACCAATGCTCCTAAAAATTTGCCAATCAATATGGTGTGTCGTGGAACTGAATTCGACAACATCAATCGTAGCGTACCGCGTTCGCGCTCACCGGAAATAGAATCAAAGGTAAACAGAATCGTTATCAGACTCAGAACATACCCGATTACAAATCCCCAGTCTACTTTGACAGTATCTGGACGTACATTGAATACATTAGGAAATGCTCCAGGGTAATACACCGACCAGAAAGCCCTTAAATTATCGGAGATCTGAACGGTAGGTATGCCGTAGACATAATTTGTCAAAAATATGTCACCACCTTCGGCACAAAAATAGAGCGGAGACGGCTTTTTGTAAAGATTTCCCGGTCCTTGTTGCGCAATGCTAAATAAATCTGTCCGAGATCTTAATGTATTCACAGATGCTGTGGTTGCATCGTGATATTTCTGCATACGCTCAGGATGTTCTTGAATATGAATAACTGCATTAATCAACATCAAAACAAAAAGCAACACAGTCGTAAGTGCGAATCGGAGGCTAATAAGGTTGTCATACAGTTCGCGTTTTGTTATATGCCAAATCATATCTTAGTTATCGGTTGTCAACAATTAGCAGTCAACAAGAAAGCATTGTGGTATTCAAGCCAGGCGTGCATCCTTACATACTGTGGGCTGATCGCAAATCATTGACAACCGTCCTATACTTCACTCCTTTGGAAAACAAGAAATATTCCCCAAAAAAGAATTAAGTTCATCATGAGCATCAGCAGTAAATCCGGTAGTGCTCGCTTTGCACTTACATGCACATCACTTCTCTGAAAAGAAAACTGAGGAGAACTATCCCAATCCACTGCACCTTTGTCAGAAGAAAACCATTTTCTATCCCCAAATGCGTTTTTGTCATAAAGATAGTCAATCAAAGTCCTTCGGTACTTTCGCGTCGCCTCATAAAAATCTCTAAGTCCGAACAGGTCTGTACCTGCCCACGCTTGCGTCGAAGCGTCATACATTCCGACTGGCGAGAACCTCAAAAAGATGCGATCAACTATCGCTGGTCGAAAGAAAACAGATTCAAGTGCCTGTTTGCGCACGAGCCACGCTCGCTCTGCAGCGTCAATGGTCTTCGGTACGATCGTACGGTAATAGTTCTGAACATGCGGCACCCGAGGTTCAAATTCATCATCAAGTTTATTTACGTATGAAATAGCCAAATAGGTGTATAGAAGTGTTGACTTCGCTTTATGCCATATCTCGTCAAAACCTGAGCCACCTGCCACGCCAAGATGTGAATCCTCTCCAGGAATAGGATCATTGGCAAGGTAGTCCTTACGTTCTCTGTCGAATTCCTCCCATATCTGTTCAATTTGATTAAAAGCAGGGACCAAACGCTCTTGAGAAGACTCCGCGGACGTAATCAAAACAAGAATCACATTCGGATATACCAGCACCAAAAAACCCCAGACAAACATCGCAAGCATTAAAGCAGTGCTTGTTCTGCGGGTGATTACTGAAATCAACAGGCCGATGAGATAAAATATCGACAAATACGCGATTGAACTTAAGACAATTCCACCGATACGAAGAAAATCATCAACCTTTAGTGATACAATAGGAGATGTCGTTAGCAAAATCACAACCAAGAGAAAACTCATCAAAAGTGGTACCAGTAAACACATCATTGCACTAATGTATTTCGCCAATAAGATTTTAGCACGACTCACTGGATGCGTCAGGACAAGACGCAACGTGCCGCGCTCACGTTCTCCCGCAAGTGCATCGTAGGCAAAAATAAGTGCCATAAGACTCAGAACTACCTCAAAAACAAAAACAATATCTATCGATGAGAAGAGATTCAGAAGCGGATTCGTTGATCCATGCACCTGACCATCCCACAGTGTAGGCACATAACCGTAAAATACAAATATTTCGTTACTCAACCGTTTATCCAAACCAACATTGAATATACTCAATAGATTTGGTGGACGGACAACATCCCAACTTATACTTACACTCGAATAGGTTGTTCTTTCCTGCATTCGCTCATGATTCGCATTAACAGCAGCATTGTAACCTTCTAACCGCTGGTCATAATCATTAATCAGAACAGGTATATTGGCAACAACAAGTAGCAACATAATAACAACCGTCGCTACAAATCGGAACGTCATTAGGTTATCAAGAAGTTCTCGACGAATAAGTGTTAATAACATTAATGTATTCCCCTCAACAAGCTTACTAGTATGCTTCGCATGTGATTAACTCATGTCATTTCGTTAGAATAGAATTTGTTTCAACACCTACTACAAATGAAGTCAATAAAAGTTGCATCTTTTCTCGTTAAGTATTTGAAAATTGCTACGGTTTACCACAATTTGTGCTGTGTAATACTAAATTAATCGAATCATTCTTGTTTTTTTAATCTAGAACCCTAAGCACAAGTGTCCCTCATCTTTCAAAAGAAGCACTTAGACAAAGTATGACGAATAAGTGTTAATAACATTATGTATTCTTCTCAACAAACTTACCAGTATGCTTCGCATGTGATTAACTCATGTCATTTCGTTAGAATAGAATTTGTTTCAACACCTACTACAAATGAAGTCAATAAAAGTTGCATCTTTTCTCGTTAAGTATTTG
>VYFM01000292.1:5248-15181 GCA_009842375.1 Candidatus Poribacteria bacterium
ACACCTACTACAAATGAAGTCAATAAAAGTTGCATCTTTTCTCGTTAAGTATTTGGAATTACTGCGGTTTATCATAATTTCTGCTGTGTAATACCAACGAAGCAAAGGTACTCAGCATAAAACCACAAGTACGATTCAAACTACAGCGTATCTCATAAATAGTCGATATTTGAAAATAATACTTTTAAGAAGTAATCATCTCTGTTAAACTTTTGAGTAAATCTAAAAGTTTAGAAATGTTTTATATAGAACTAAATAATAAAGAATGGGAAATTATTGAATCTTTGTTGCCTGAACTTCCTTCAGGTAAATGTGGTAAGCCTTGGCGGGATAATAGAGAAGTCTTAGAAGGAATACTCTAGGTGTTCCGGACAGGAGTATCTTGGCTGGATTTACCGAAACGGTATCCACCCTATCAAACGGGTCATCGTCGTTTTCAGCAATGGTCTTTAGATGGCATATTAGAAAAAGTGCTAACAACGATCACAGAAAAACTTGAGAAATGCCCTCAACTGAATATGAGTGTAACATTGATGCGAAGTTCGTTGCGTCCAAAAACAGGAATCATAATATCGTAAAGCGTGTATCAAAACCCACAACTAAGGTTGAATAAACCCGATTATATAAATCTATTTCGTTGCGAGATTGTCCTAGAAAACGTGCACACCAGGTTATAAGTTTTGTTTTTTAGATCGATAGGTGTTTTAGAAGATACAATATCTTTTCATCTTCAATCTGCTTCTGGTAGTTTTCTCCATTTCTTAACCAGTTCCGAAGTGTCTGATATGTGATCCCACAATAGGCTGCGATACGATAAAGCGGCAGATTGGACATTTCACAGCAGTCACGTTTCGTTTTGCGATAGTCAGCGTGAGTTTCACAATGATGATATTAAAGCATAAAAAGCTACCAACGCTTGGCAGCTTTGAATTCTGTTTACACAACTATATTTTAGATACAATTATTTGATTTTGGAAGATGAATTAGGACATATTAAGGAGGTTTACAATAAGCATAGTATTATATAACAAAGGATGGGCATTTTAGCATGACTTCCACGGTGTTACCTTACATTGTTTCCTCAGAGGAGTCCACTGCATCATTACTTTCAGGCCTTACTTTCTTATCCGTCACTTTCTCAATTGCATCAATTAGTGCTTCTTTACGAGCATTAAAAAATCCTTCAAAATCGTCTTCACGAAGGAAGTCAGGACATATAAGATGTGAGTCGAGTATTTCATCCATTTTGGAAGTGTATATATCAGTATCTTCCTCGATCTCTTGCAAATACTGTGAAGGAGGTTTGTTACCTATTCTTCGATTTGTCCGAGAAGAAAGTGCTGTTCTGTTGATTATGCTGTCGTAAACATTTCTATCAATACCCTTGGTCTTACACCAAGATCTCGGAAAAATATGGTGAATATCTATATTATCGTCAAAATATGTCTGAAATTCAACGGATTGTCTAGTAGAAAAATCTTTACACCCCTCCTTGTGCATCAGCAAAGCGTAGATCCCTTTATATGGGGCACTGCTGCGTGTTCTAAGTTCAAGTAGCCGATTTTCATAAAAATGCGCGTTGTGAACAGTTCTCGGTTCTTCTGCGCTTTCCTTTATCCAATTGGTCACTTCAGACATATCGTTGGCAAAGCGCGTATCAGTTGACGCACTATACATTTCGCCAAAGACACCACACCAATACCACTGTGTTAACTTTTTACGGACTTCTAAATTGTTCCTTTCCATGTTATTCAAATCTGCAAGAATTGCAGCTAACGGAACTAATTGACCATTGTATGGCAGGTCTTGAGCATCAAATATCTTTTGTTCGTGCAAAAATCGAACAGCCTCGTTAAAGCCTTCCTCTACCCGATCAGCATACTCTTCATAAATACTACGTGTTAAACTGAGAATTGTATCCCGTTTACAACTAACAGTCTTCTTACTAGTTTTAGTGTAAAGCAATGTTAGTACCTGCAAAAAATTGACATTATCAAGATTATCTAATACAGAATGCTCTTTAAGACGTTCTTCTCTAATCTCCCAATCTTCTCGCAGTTGGAAGTCTTCTGCGGCGAGAGATGCCGTAAGTAACTCAAACACGGTGAGCGTTACACCTCCAGTATTAACCTTTTCAAATATCTTACAAATCGCCTCTCTTGGAACCTCTTGTAACTCAATAACAGGAATAGAGTACTGATTAAAAGGTCGTATAATCTTTTCCTCAAACTTAAAAAGCAAATCAATTTTATCTTGATTATTACTCCAGCGTTTGCTGTATCCTTGCCTCCAATCAGCATCGTTGAAAAGTTTATTTATAGGGAACATCTTATTGGTGTATTGAGCCTCGTTAGACGATAGATCAATAGCCTGTTTTTTATTCTCATCCTGTGTTTCTATTTCCAATTTATGGTCTTCACCACAAGAAATAACAGCCTGCTCGCGATCTGTATCATTATTGATACAGATTTCCATATTAAAATAATAATGTCGGAGAACCTCTCTTCCTTTTGTATCTTTCGTAGATACTGCAGTCCCTGACATAAGGGCTTGGTATAGTGCTGTTAACCTTTGTTGACCATCAAGAATAAAAGTATCAGGGTCTTTCTTAGCATCATTAGAATTAACTCCTTTAACGAGTCTTGGTATGAATCGAACATCTGTACCAGTAGGATTTAGAATTAGCACAGATCCGATAGGGAACTCCTGAGACACACTCGCGATAAGGCTTCGGATACGCTCATCATCCCATACCCACCCACGCTGAAAATCGGGTAATTGTATCTTTCCTTCTCCTATATCTTTAAGCATTTGACTTAAAAAAGGTTGATCAATACGAAATCCACTCACTTAATTTTTCTCCTTTACTAGTTAGAATTGGAGGTGCGGAATAAAAGCTGTTAGCATATCGTCTTCATTATCTATATCTTTATCACATTCATTGCAATAAACACGACGGAGATCTTCATAGAATAGATGTAGGTTATGTTTTATGGCTTTCAAGTCAAGACGCATTGGGATTGATAAATTTGGAATCGGATTTCTCCAAGACTCTAAATCATATTCCCACATATAGATCACATCTTTGCATTTCACTTCTATACATGGAAACTGCAATTCTTCAAAAGCATTCCATTTTTCATCATCAACAGGATGTGTGTCCCTTACTTCTATTCCGGAAACGGGTTCTCCATCTCGCAAAAGCACAACATCTACCCTATATTTGCCAACTTCAACTTCACAAGCGACATCATCATATTGAGGTGTTTGAAAGAAATGGACACCTTTTGAGCAGTTTGGACATTTTCGGAATGTAGTAACACTACCCACTACCTTGCGAACCGATCTCAGATACATCATAGAAATCATCTGTTTTGCGATCTTATGACTAACGCCTTCGCCTGAACATCCAGTATCAGGTGTATGTGCAAAATGTGCTCGTCTAATGTCTCCACGTCGCAAGACGACTATACTATCACATATCGGACACGACAGTTCCTGTCCTTTTTCTGCTATTATGGGGGACACAGGAGTTTTATTGGGAGTATAAGCATAAGGTATCTGTAAACTCGTCATAATCTCTTGAGTATAGCGTAATTAATCAGATTCTGCAACGCAATTCCACTTCAAAAACAAAGAGACAAACCTACCCAATCCTTCTACCCCTCCAGCACTTTCTTTTTTTAGCAACCTTTATTGAACTTCCTAAATTTGCTAGTTTGAGCAGTTCAATAAAAGTAAAAAGCGACAAAGTTCCCACCAAAAACGTCCAACAGATGCTAACACATTACGCAAAGCTTAACTCACCGAATACAGTACTACCGCAAGATTCAAGGGAAAATGTAATAGCCGCTTGATACGATAATGATTATATGTAAGCATATCTTACATATAGCCAATGCTTTCATGTAGGTAATATTTACATGTCAACGGATCTTCCATATAAGCAAATCTTACAAACAAGCACAATTTACATGTAACCTTACATTACAAATAAGCGTATATTACATATAAACATCAATTTCATGTAAGCAATGTGGGCATGTAAACACGGAGGCTGAAATGAAAACGATTGCCATCCTGTCAAGGAAAGGTGGAACAGGTAAAACCACCATCGCGACGAATCTTGCAATCGCTGCGGAAAAAGCCGGACAAACTACAGCATTAATTGATCTTGATCCCCAGTCAAGTGCTGCAAAGTGGGGAGATAGCCGTAATGGGAATACGCCAGCAGTTATTTCTACGCATTCGGAACGATTACCTAAAATACTGCAACTTGCAGAAGACAACGGAGCGACATTAACAATTTTGGACACTGCCCCACATACCGAAGCCTCTGCTTTAGATGCAGCGCGTGCTGCAGATATGGTTGTCATTCCATGTAAACCAGCACTCGTAGATCTACAGGCAATTGGCTCAACGATAGATGTTATCCGTTTAGCGAAAGTTTCAGCACGGATAGTTTTCAACAGTGTGCCTTCGCGTGGAAATCTAACAGCACAGGCAAGGGAAGCGGTCAGTATCTACGAGGTGCCGTGTGCTCCATGTGAACTTGGACATCGGATCGCTTACGTACACGCCTACAACGCGGGGCTTGCAGCACAAGAATTTGAACCAAGTGGTAAGGCATCTCGCGAGGTACGCGCACTATACAAATACCTGACTAGTGAAATGGATATATAGGAGGCAAATATGTCACAAAACAAAAAAGTCGATCTCGCAAAGGTTTTCAAGGAAAACGAAGGACATCAGAATACAAACACAACCAATCCTACTGAACCAATACCTGTTAATGAGAACATTGCACCTTCACGCCGTGGTAAGAAAAATATATCTGGATATTTCGCACCGGAAGTCCATCGGCAGTTACGGGTGATTGCTGCGGAGGAAGACAAGAATCTTCAAGAGGTATTAGGTGATGCGCTAAACACCTTCTTTGAGCGCAAAGGGAAACCGCCAATAGCTTAAAAGGATATTCATTGTGCTTTTTGTTCGTTCAAAATTCGTATGAACTCTTCCGGAGAAACAATCTGTATTTCCCTATAGCTCCCTAAATCCAACAAGTCTTTATCTCGGCTTATGATGTAATCAGCTGATGCTGCAACAGCACAAGAGATAATAATATCGTCTTTGGGGTCGCGTTCTATCACACGAATATCCGGTAGTTGTGCAACTACCGTGCTGATATTCCTCAGATGTTTGATGAAAACTTCCACTTTCTCTGAGGAGTAGTTATAGCGATTCCGTATGTGGGGTTTATCTAAAAGAACTCGGCGGGTTTCTTGTAAAATCTCTTCTGTTGTGTAAAGATAGACACTTTCCTGACATTGAGACACCATGTCAGCTGCTATCCCTTCGGTTAGGAAAGCACTCACAGCAACGACACTATCAAGGACAATGCGCAGTTTTCTTTTGTTTGTCATAGTCTTCCTGTCGAAGTTCAGCAACTGCGCGTTGGACATCTTGATAAACTTCTTTTTCGCTGACACCTCTATTTTGATCGTGGACACTATTCATTACTTTTAGAAGTTCCTTCCAGTCTTCCGATGTAGCCAATCGTCTCGGAGTTATAACTACGTGCCCATCCACAAGCTGTGTATCAACAACATCACCTTTCTTAAGTCCCAAACTATCTCGGATTTTTTTAGGTATAGTTATCTGTCCATTCTCAAGAATCTTAGTAGATGCCATTTGTCTATTCCTTTGACTGATAGTCCTTATATCAATAGTGTCCTCATACAGAAAACCATCCGGTGAGGGTGAACAACCTATTCTCTCAGTTGACTGAGAGACAACTTAGCATACGCAACAGTCTTCGACTGTGCTTTCACTTCTGTGTCTATTTAAAAGTATACACCCTTTCATATTTAGTGTCAAGGTGTTCTAGGAAACATCCGGAGGCAATTATTTCACCTATTATTTTTATGTTTACATGTAAGTTATTATTTCATATAAACACTGCTTACAATTAAGCATCTGTTTAGCAAGGTTTTCCTGTTCCTTTCAACATATACCTTTTACCAGTTAGGCGACTGGATAATTTCATCCATAACTTTATCCCAGTCTGGATAATCGAAAACGGGTTGAATACAGATACGGTGGTAATTCTCCCACGTAGGCTCTATATTCAACTGTTCTTGCATCTGATTTGCCATCCAACCACTTGGTTCCATTTTTCCATCATTGTTAATTCTAACAACAATTGTTGAAAGCGTTGGTATGTCAGCATTTATGTTATGAAGTTCTGTGTTGATACAGTCAAGGATTCCACCAAAGAGATCGTAACGTCGGAAACCTATTGCATTTCCTAGTTCACGAAATGTGATAGTATTAGGTTCTTGCGCGCGAAGCACAAGAATTGGCAAGGCTGCACGCGCTCTTCCATGTTGTTTTAGGTTACCAAATATGCCACTTTTACCAGTTGGCACTATAATTCCCATATTTTATCTCCGATTGTTTTTTATTGTATTTAATTCACTGTTTAATAGTTGTGGGTCTTCACACACATGAAACACCCATTTGCCTTGTTGTTCTTCATCACCAAGTCTTTCACGATTCCAGTTATTCACCGCAGCAACCCACCGTCTCGCAGCTTCGCTTTTCAGAGACTCCAGTTGACGTTTATACCCCTTCGTCTCCAAAAGCACGTTGGTGCCGTCTATAAGTCGAACAATGAAGTCCGGTTCATAATTATGCGAAACGTTTTGATGCTGATATGGAATACTCAAGCCGAGATGGTCATTGCGGACATAGTATTTAACAACATCAGATGCCTCCAAGTAGAAGCATGCAGAACGTTCCCATGTATTCGTATCCAGTACGACCAAATTGACTTGACTGCGGAGCGTGCCTTGACAAGGACGTTTCGTGAAAAAATTCACATCAGCCGATGAACCGATAGGTTTGTAGCGGTTTAAAATGGGTGTTAACGACACTTCACCTTTCGTCTTGTCAGGACAAATCGCAGTCATCAGCCTATCAACAATTGACATGACATATTTCTGGTGTCCAAGTTCGCACGGATTACAATCACGGAAATCCACCTTCGTTTCAACATAATTGTCAACATATCTGAAAACCTGTGGGAATAACCTGTGACGAGAAACGAGACGAAGTTCAGGATTACTCTTTGGATCTGGGTCTGTCTGTTTGTCCCCAACCAATTTGAATACGATCTGTTTTGCGATTTCAAACTTGATAGTCTGTAGGTGCGTTTGTTGATAGTATTGTTCGCGTGTTTGCTTGATGAAGTTCCCGGGACGCAGTGTTGATATATTTCCTACCTGATACCCCGCTGTTGCTTCAAGGAAAACAGCGGTTGGCGTATATTCAGGTTCGATCCAAAGTTTATCCATCGATTCTATGTCCGCTTTGATATCGTTTTTATCCAGTGTGAAGGAATATCTTTCCACAATCGGAAATCGGATCTCATAGTCATCGCGGTCGTCCATTGCTCTGACGTGATTTACGGGTTTGTCGCCTATTTCCCGTTTTTTCGTTTTCCTGCCTTTGAAAGGGATAACAGAGAAGGGGATACCGTAGACATCAGCGTATTCTGGGGTGAGGTGTCCGGTTTCTGGATCGGGAGTATAGTTGATTCTGCGGAGTCCACGACCAACGACCTGTTCACAGAGGAGCTGACTGCCGAATGCGCGTATACCGAGGATATGTGTGACGTTGTTTGCATCCCATCCCTCGTTGAGCATTGCGACAGAGACAACGCATCGGACATGCGCGCCCGGTTTTCCGGGTTTGCCGATTGTCGCGACCGTCTCACGAAGATCTTCTGCTGCTTGACTACGGTTTTTTGTTGGATCTCCACTTTCGGCTTCTGCTAACACTTTGCTATCAATACGCAAGGTATGTGTTACACTGTGGCTATTGCCGAGTAAATTGGGGAATACCTTGCCCTGTTCATATTCTATCTGTCTTTTGACTTTCCCCTTTTCATCTACGATTTCTACTTCTCGTTCGCCTGAGATCATTCGGTAGATATGTTCTGCGATGTTCGTGTTATCACATACGATGATCAGTACTGGCGGAGTTTTATCTTGGTCATCGGTTGCTTGCTGAATGTATCCAAAACGTTCTTTCCATTGACTAGCAATCGTATTTAGAGCATCCTCCACTTCTCGGTAGACTGCTTCTGGTTTAGGTTTTTTATTTCCCAATCGTTCTGATGGTAAAATTTCATCGTTGATAGCTTTCCAGAGGCGAAAATACTTCGGTTCGGGTCTACCCGTTGTATCGCTGACAGGTAGCCGAGGGATCTTTGTGATACCGCTCTCAATTGCGTCTACCAAGCCGAAATCACTGACAAGCCACGGAAAAGGTGTTCCTTCATTGTGACCGCTGCCTTGTATGTAAAAAGGTGTGGCGGAGAGGTCCACACAGAACTTCACGCCGCACCCTTGATTGAATCTGTCTAAACCGCTCACCCATAAGGTCGCTTCTTGGCGTTCCCTTTTTTCGTCTGCGGAGAGTTTTTCATCGGTCGGTGCTGGACGATAGGCGTGATGTCCCTCATCGTTCATCACCATAATCGGTGCGTTGTCGTAGAGTTCACCTAAAACGCGTTTGGCAAAGGCATCGGGTGTTTCCTCACCTTTATTGACAACGGCGTAGGTTTGTCCACTTTCGCTATGTTCGGATTCCAGTGCGAATTGATGCCAGTTGTTAATCAATACTTTTCCCGTATTGAGCAGGGGACGTAGTTTTGTTGGGATAAGGTCAAATTCGTCGTAGTAATTATCAGCACAATCCGGACGCAACACCTGTAGTCGTTTTTTGATGGTGAGGTTTGGGCAGACGATAAGTGCAGCGTGTGGAAACCTTTCATCAGAGGGTAGTTTACCTCGGTTGCAGAATGCCCACGCAACGAGCATTGCCATGACAACGGTTTTACCGCTACCTGTTGCCATCTTACCCCCGTAACGGATTAGGTTTGGGATACCGGGTTCGTTGGGAAAGTCAACTAACTTTGCGAGGTCTTCATCGGTGAAAGTCGGATTAAAACCGAGGCGTTTGCCACCTTGCCGTATTTCTACGAGGTATATGATAGTCTCAACCGCTTCGCGTTGACAGAAAAAGAGTCGTCGTAGTAGGTCGTCGCGCGCCCAGTGTCGTAGGAGTTCACGGGTGACGATTGTGGCGTTGCGATAGTTGGTCTCTCGCCATCGTTTCACATCGGCGCGGAGTTTGTTGACTAAGGGTAAATCATCGCGTTCCTCTTCTTGAAAGAGACCAAGTTGAGCACTACCCGTACGTTGTGTTTTATACCAGTAACCTGCCTCGCGTCGTCCTGGATTTATGACTGCCTCACCTGTGCTAGTGTCATATATCCAGTGTTTATCTGGTTCCTCGTAAGGACTGCAGAGGATGGGTTGTTCTACTGGTTGGATCGGGATGTTATTTTGGTTGTTTTGATTCATCTGTATTCTCCCCTTCTGTGTTATTCGCTGCTTTTTCTTCTCGTCGTTCTCTTACAAAATCAGGATCATACTTTTCTAATAAATTCAAATAACTCCCTTTTACTTCAGAATTCATAGTTGTTTCGTGATGTTCCAGAATCTCTTTTAAGGCTTCATAATCTTGAAACTTCTCAAAAAGCATAACTAAGTAATTAAAAGCATCCTCCCCATCTGAACGTAAATCCAATATCGGTATGGCTTTCCTTATTACTGAAAGTGAATCTTTTTTATTTATTTCATCATTAGCATAGACAAGCGAAAATGTAATTGAAGTAATAATGAATCTTTTCACTTTCGGCTTTTCTGATAGCAATTGCTCAAGGAATCTTTTGAGTGTTTCATAAGTCTCTTTCTCTTTTACTGGTCTAATATAATAGATTAAGTCGCACAACATGTGCTGTGTTTGATAACGTTGCTCCCAATCAAAATCTGAGTCAATATATGATTTTAAGCATTTTAGAAC